>JAKLQB010000445.1 GCA_022013615.1 Desulfobacterales bacterium
AGGAATTTAGGAATTGAAATATGAATCTTTTCCTTATCTTAATCCCTCAATCCCTAAATTCACAATTCCTCAATTTGGCTCCATATAGCCATTATGATGAGGATGGTGTCCAAAAATCGGACCTAGTTTTTAGATCAAATAACGAGGTCTGAACTTACATTGAGCCTTTAATGAGAAAACCGTGCATCCTCTTGTTCGCACCTATGGCAATGGATTATGACTAATAATGATGCTGGCTCAATCTTCGTCGGCGTTGATGTGGGCGCCTCGCATACCAAAGTGGCCATTCTCGATTCTGAAAAGAAGCTGATAGGCCATTCGGTGAGAAAGTCGGGCACTGATTTCACAGATTCCGCTGAAAATTGCCTGAACTCTGCCTTGGAGATGGCCAATGCTTTGGAAGAAGATATAGTCAGGTGTGTCTCAACAGGCTACGGAAGAAAAAATGTCCCGTTTAGCCAGGAAACCAAAACAGAAATCGGGTGCCACGCCAGGGGTTGCTATTATTATTTTCCCATGGCCATGACCATTGTTGACATCGGAGGGCAGGATAACAAGGTTATCAAGTTGGACGACAAGGGACGGCGTTTGAGCTTTAAAATGAACAGAAAATGTGCGGCCGGCACCGGTGCCTTTCTTGAAGAAATGTCCTTGCGTCTTGAAATTCCCCTGGAGGACATGGATGCCCTGGCCGAAGGGGCCAAAAACATGGTCGAACTGGGGAGTTATTGCACTGTTTTTTCGGCCACAGAGGTACTGGGAAAAATCAGGCAGGGGAAAAAGGTCCCGGACATTGTAAAGGGACTTTTTTTTTCGGTTATCAAGAGGGTCCTGGAAATGGATTCTCTTACGGACAGGGTGGTCATAACAGGAGGAGTGGTGGCCCATAACCCGTATTTAGTGAATATGGTTGAAGAGATCACTGAGCGTGAAATTATGGTTCCTGAATACCCGCAGTTAACAGGCGCTGTGGGTGCAGCCCTTTTTGCCATGGAGAAAGGCGGGTAGTTTAGCTGATGGCTGCTGTCTTGCAGTTGGAAATTTGTACTGAATAACAAAAACAACAAGGAGGGCCTAAAAATGACGACAAGTAAATGGATGCATGCTGGTAATATGTTGAAGATGAATGCCATCAATTATCCGGATAAGCTGGGATGGCAGGATAAGAACAACGAATATAACTTCAAAGACTGGAATGAACGTTCCTGTCGCCTGGCAAATGGTTTGAAGGATCTGGGTGTGGGTCACAAGGAAACCTTTGCTGTGCTTGCCTACAACCGGGGTGAATGGATGGATATCTACGCAGGCTGTGCAAAGGGCGGGCAATGGGTTGTGCCTATAATGTTCAGACTGGCGGGTCCTGACATTGAGTACATCGTCAACCATTCGGAATGCAAGACCTTTATTGTAGAGGCGCCTTTTGTGGAGCTCGTTGATAGCATCAAGGATAAACTCCCTGTTCCCAAAGATGCATATATCTATATGGGAGATGGGCCGGTGCCTGATGGATACATAGGATATGAAGACTGGCTGGCCAAGTCTTCTCCTGATGAGCCGGATATCATGGTTGATGCTGCTGATATATGGTACATCATGTACACGTCAGGGACCACCGGTAGACCCAAAGGGGTGATGAGGACCCATGAAAGCACTCTTGCCCAATATTACTTGAATAATACTAATACGGGCGTTCTCCCTACGGATAAAGTCATGCTGGTCATGCCCATGTGCCATATCAATTCCATATTCTACTCCTTTACCTATACTCTGGTGTCGGCGCCGGTATTTGTCTACAACATGGTCAGCTTCGATCCTGAAGACCTGTTGAAAACTATTGAAAAATATAAGATCACCTATACCTCATTGGTCCCGACCCATTACATTATGATGCTGGCCCTGCCAGATGATGTTAAAAACAGTATTGATGTGTCGTCTATGCGTCAGTTGCTTATCTCTTCTGCGCCTGCCAGAAAAGAGCTAAAGTTAGCCATCATGGAGTATTTCAAGAATGCCGAGCTTTGGGAAGCCTATGGGACAACAGAGGGGGGTCTTGTAACGCTCTTGAGGCCGGAATATCAATTTGAAAAACTTGGCTCTATAGGTAAAGAAATCTTTGGCACAGATAGAATCAAGTTGCTCGATGAGGACAGAAACCCTGTGCCTGATGGTGAGGTAGGAGAAGTTTTTTACAGGACCCCCATGCTCTTCAAGGAGTACTTGAAAGAGCCGGAAAAGACCAAAGAGGCATTTTTTGGGGAATGGTCTTCTGCCGGAGATATGGCCAGAAGGGATAAAGATGGCTTTTACACCCTGGTAGACAGGAAGGCAAACATGATCATAACCGGTGGGGAAAATGTTTATCCTTCTGAGGTGGAAGGTACTATTGGCGCCCATAAGGCAATCAAAGATGTCGCAGTGATAGGTATCCCTGATGACAAGTGGGGCGAGGCAATAAAGGCCATAGTTATTCTGCATGATGGCCACGAGCCGAGCGATGACCTTGCAAAGGAGCTCATGGAATTTTGCAAGGGTAAAATTGCAGGGTTCAAGAGGCCGAAATCTGTTGATTTTATCAAGGAAGAAGAAATGCCCAGAACAGGCACAGGAAAAATCTTACACAGGATCCTGAGAGAGAAATACGGTAAATGGAGTGATGCCTAAAAGCGTAGGCAGTAAGCAGTAAACAGTAGGCAGTAAAAACAGCAAACCCAATTGGAGGAAAAATCACATGTTGACAAAAGCGTTTATACCCTACAAGGGCTACTATTCAAGTCCGTTTAGCCGCTGGCAGGGAACTATGGCCAATGAGAATGCGATCGTTTTGGGAGCAACGACGGCAAGAAAGTGGCTGTTGGCAAGCAACTTTGATCCCACTATTTTTGACTATATGTACTATGGGATCACCATCGCACAGCACCACATGTTTTACAGCCACACCTGGGCGTCAGCCATGTTGGTTGATAATCAAAAGGAATTGCCTGCACTTATGGTCAACCAGGCCTGCACAACCTCAACCACCTGTATTCATCTTTGTGCAGTCAATATAGAGGCCGGTACTTACGGGACGGCTTTTGCCCTTATGTCGGATCGCTGTTCCAACGGCCCCCATACCATATGGCCCAATCCCATGGGCCCCGGGGCAGAGGTTGAATCGGAAAACTGGATGATGGATAATTTCAACTCTGATCCGAATGCCGGGCTAAAAATGATCCAGACGGCCGAAAATGTTGCAAAAGAAATAGGAATCACCAAAGAAGAGTGCGATACGGTAACCTTGAAGAGGTATGAACAGTACCAGGATGCCCTGGCCGACGACAGGGCCTTTCAAAAGAGATATATGTTTCCAGTTGAGGTAAAGGTCTCCAAAAAGAAGACGGTGTTAGTGGAAGAGGATGAGGGCATCACACCAACCACCGCCGAAGGTCTGGCCAGGCTAAAACCCGTAGAACCGGGAGGTGTCATTACTTTTGGAGCTCAGACACATCCTGCTGACGGAAATTGCGGTTTTATAGTGACCACCCAGGATAAGGCCAGGGAACTGGGTAAAGACCCCAAGGTTGAGATCCAGATTGTCTCATACGGCTTTTCAAGGGCCAAAAGGGGATATATGGCTGCAGCTCCGGTTCCTGCTTCGGAGATGGCACTTAAAAATGCAGGGCTGAAAATAGAGGATATGAAGGTAATCAAGACCCATAACCCTTTTATTGTCAATGATATCAATATGGCCAAACGGATGGGGTTTGATGTTATGAACATGAACAACTATGGATGCTCCATGGTCTACGGGCACCCTCAGAGCCCAACAGCAGGCAGGCTCATTGCCGAATTACTGGAAGAACTTGTAATGTTAGGCGGTGGGTACGGTTTATGGGCTGGCTGCGCCGCGGGAGATACTGGCGCTGCCATGATTTTTAAAGTCAGTTAGGTCTTCTACCGGGTTTGCCCGGTCTCCTTTCTTTTACTAAAAAAGGGCCATTATGTTTTTCTATGGATGGCCCTTTTTTTTATTCCATAAAACATTGACGAACCCTGGTTATTTTCTTATTGTAATGTCGAACACAGACGTTGCGTCGTTTCAGAATTTCTTACCTGGATTAGCAGGAAGCACGTAATAAATTCAAATTTCGAATGTTCAAATGTATTCGAACTGTGCGGTTAGATTCAAATGCAGTTTCTTGTAGGATGGGTTGAGCCTTGATTGATGGGTTTCGCTATTTCACCGTGATTTTCTTTGTTTCCCATATTCCTGATTCAGGTCGAATTAGCGAAACCCATCATTTTGATGCCGCTCAACCCATCCTACGAGACTAAAGTCCCCCTTTTGCAAAGGGGGATTGAGGGGGATTTTTTCTAAACCATGAAGTGGGTCATTTTTCAATCTCTCGGCGGCCTTGGACTTTTCCTTTTTGGCATGAAGATCATGTCGGAGGGGCTTCAAAAAGTCGCCGGTAAGAAGATGCGCCAGATTCTGGCCCTGGTATCCAATAACCGCTTTGTTGGCTGTGGCGTTGGGGCCATTGTCACGAGCGTTATCCAAAGTTCAAGCGCCACCACAGTGATGCTGGTGAGCTTTGTGGATGCCGGTTTAATGACACTCACACAGGCCATCGGGGTCATATTAGGCGCCAATATCGGGACTACCGTTACGGCCCAACTGATCGCCTTCAAGATCACAAACTATGCACTGCCTGCCATTGCCGCCGGGGTGCTCCTGAAATTTTTCATTGGCCGCAGGAAATGGATATATATAGGAGATGTCCTCCTGGGTTTTGGCCTTGTCTTTTTCGGCCTGGCCACCATGCAGGCAGGTTTCGCACCATTAAAAGAAAATCCAGCGTTTATCGACCTGTTTACAAAATTTAATGCTGATAATTTGGGCGGTATTTTATTGTGCGTACTGGTAGGCACTGTCCTGACCATGATCTTACAGAGTTCGAGCGCCACAGTGGGAATCACCATGGCCCTTGCCATGCAGGGCCTGTTGACTTTTGAAGCCAGTGTTGCGTTAATTCTCGGGGATAACATAGGCACAACCATTACGGCAGAATTGGCCAGCGTGGGCGCAAATATTAGCGCGCATCGAACGGCCAGAGCGCATACTCTTTTCAATGTGATTGGCGTTATCAATATCATCATATTTTTTCCATTATTTGTAAAATTAATAGTATGGCTCACCAGTTCCCTTTTAGGTTTGGGGCCGCCAGATCTTATAATCGGCGGAGAAAAGCCCAACATTGCCAGGTATATTGCCAATTCCCACACCATGTTCAATGTGGTCAATGCCCTATTTTTCCTACTTGTCTTACCATACTTAGTGAAGATGGCCATCTGGCTTACACCAGGCAAAAAAGAGGAAGAAAAGCTCGATGAGATCCGCCACATCAAGTACCTGGATACCAAATTCGTTGATATACCCTCAGCCGCAATCGAGCAGGCCAGGGCAGAGATTACAAGAATGGGTAAAGCGGCACAGGTAATGTATTACGATGTGATCCATTCCCTCAAAGAACGTGATCTCAAAGAATTATCCAAATGGAGAGGAAGGGAAGACGCCCTTGATAATCTTCAAAGAGAGATTACTCAGTTTCTCGTGAGTGTTATGCAGAAGCCTATTAGTCCGGAAGAATCCAAAGAGGTGGCGTCCCTGATACGGATGGTCAACAACGTGGAGAGATTTGGAGACGCTATAGAAAACATCGCAGAATTGATCGAAGATCTTATTGAACAGGATTTATATTTGTCAGAGAGGGCGGTAACAGATTATGAAAAGATATCCGATGAGGTGAGCAAATTTTTGAGCCTTGTAATAAACGCTATGAGGCATGAGGACAGCGAGATCATGCCAAATGCCCAGGAAATAGAGGATAAAATCAACAGCATGGAGCAAGAGATGAAAGAGGGTCATCTTGTACGCCTTGAAAGAGGTGTCTGTACAGTTGAACCAGGACTGATTTTTGAGGATATGCTGACAGCCTTTGAAAAAATGGGGGACTTCTGTTACAACATCGCCCAGGCCGTTGCAGGGCTGAAGTAATAAATGGACCAACCTGTTACCAGTGAAAGAACACATTGTATACGATGCGGTGAGTGCTGCCTCGGATCGAGCCCCACCTTGCAGATGGAGGATGTCTCTCTTGTGAAAGATGGGTTTATTGAGAAGTATGACCTTTACACCATCAGGGTTGGAGAACCGGTTCGGGATAATGTCGAAAACAGGCTGACAATAACAGACAGGGAGATCGTAAAGGTAAAGGAAAGGGAAGAAGGTGTAGGCTGTATTTATTATGATGAAGACGCAAAGGCCTGCAGGACATATGATCACCGACCTGCTCAGTGCGCAGCCCTTGCCTGCTGGGATCCGGCTGAATTCATGAGGGTGTATAAAAGACCCCGGGCAAACAGAAAGGCGATCACTTATGACAAGGTTATTCTGGCCCTCATGGATGAGCACGAAAGGAAATGCAGCTACAGTAGACTTGACAGGTATGCGAGGCAGATCGAGCAAAAAGGGGAGGAGGCTGTTGGGAGAATTCTGGAAGCGCTAAGATTTGATCATCATATCAGGGCGTTTTCCTCAAAAAAGCTGGGCATCGATTTAAGTGAGATGGATTTTCTTTTTGGC
>JAKLQB010000446.1 GCA_022013615.1 Desulfobacterales bacterium
ATCATATATTAGCTCGGTGCCGGGTTCGAATAGGTCAATATGCATTGGCCTGTATACCGCCGCGGCCCGAAATTCTTCCTCAAGTTCCTTACGCACCTCAATAGAATATCCTGTGGCCATTATTTGCTTTCCAGTTTTTAGATTCAGGTAAGTTCCCATAACAATATGATATTTTAAGACAAATGAAGAAGAAATGCAAATAAAAAAGCTAAATTTCTTGCTTCATCAGTTTTAATTGTTATAATTCAGAGCATATGCGTATTGACTGGATAGGAAAAATTACAGATGAGTTTTATGTGCTGGGACATGCCAGTGTGCCGGTGTACCTTTTGGACGGCCCGTCCCCGGTCCTGTTTGACGCCGGATTTACCGGTCTGGCCCAGGTTTATGAGAAAGGGATACGGGAGGTCCTCGGTACCCGGGCTCCTTCATATCTTTTTTTGACTCACGCCCACTGGGACCATATCGGTTCGGCTGCATACTTCAAGGCTGCCTGGCCGCAGTTACAGATTGTTGGTTCTCAAAGAGCACGCGACATTGTGGCCCAGCCAAAGGCCGTTCGGCGGATCAGAGCCCTTAATCAGGAGGCGATAGGGGCCCTCAGGAGCTGGGGTGTGCCCCAGGTCTATGAGGGAAAGTTCGAGCCCCCCACTTTTGACCAGGTGATGAATCCCGGTCAGACTATTGAACTGGGACCCGGCCTTAGCGTTAACGCAATACCAACTCCTGGCCACACCTGGGACTTTCTCAGCTATTGGGTGCCTGAAAAGAAAATTCTTGTAGCCTCGGAGGCAGCAGGCTGCGACGATGTCTCTGAATTCCTCGTGGATTACGATGCCTACAGGACTTCCCTGGAGACCATATCCCAACTGGATGTGGAGGTCCTCTGTACGGGACACCACATGGTATTGACCGGTGCCGACGCCAGGAAACATTTGCTGAATAGTCTTGATCAGGCAGCCGATTATGTGGCAATGGTGGAACGTTTTTTGCTTGAAGACAATAGAGACGTGGACCGGGTGGTCCAACGGGTCAAGGTCCAGGAGTGGGACCCCAAACCGTTGCCCAAGCAGCCGGAGAATGCTTACCTAATCAACACCAAAGCACGAGTTCAGACGGTCTTAAAGAGAATGGTGAAGAGGAGGGGAGAGAAAAATGGTTTCTGAGGAAAAAGGCTGCAGTACAACAATCCGGGAAAGAATGGGCGAAGAAGAGTTGGTTAAGGAAAGGACAGATGACGAGGGAAATAAATGGACCAAGGTCTATTTTGGTGGTGGAGAACATTTTCGAAACTGGCTGGATCAATGCAAAGAACTGGGTGAGGTCATGGTGGAAGAGGTTGATTCAACAGGATACAAATGCTTTGAGATGGCCGGTGAAAAATTATACAGAATCTGGATGAAGGTGGATGGTACAAAGGAGGAGGATCTCTTTTAGTGCAGAGATCGTCAAATAGTTGAGTGGTTGAGTTGGAAAATAGTCCATCTGGTGGGATTAAATCATCATATTTGAGATTCCCTACTATCAAGTGTCCAGTTTTTAGGCAAATGACATGAATTCAAATACTATGGGAGAAATTTCACGTGCGCTTTGCTAAGGTTCTTTTTCTTGGAATCATTTTATTGCTATTTGCAGGCAGCAACTGCCTGGCAGAAGATCCAACTCAGGACATAAAGCTGAATGTCAAAGAGTTCACGCTAAAAAATGGCATGTTGTTTTTGATCGTGGAGCGTCAGACCACGCCTCAGGTTGCCTGCCGGGTTGCAATCCGCGCGGGATCCGCGCTTGAGCAGACCGGTAAAAGCGGAATTGCTCATTTGCTTGAGCACATGATGTTTAAGGGAACGAAAAATTTTGGTACCCTGGATGTCAAAAAGGACCGGGAGCTGCAAGAAGAAATCGAGGCAGCCTACCAGGTTATCCTGGCGGAGGAGAGCAAGAGAGAACCAGATCGAGCACTCATGAAGAACAAACATGCTGAAATGGGTAATCTTCGGCGCGAGGTGCAAAATATCTACGTTCCCCAGGCCTTTTCATCTCAGCTTGGAAAGAACGGCGCCGTTGGCGTGAATGCCTTTACCAGTAAGGATCAGACTCAGTACATGGCATCAGTTCCGTCTGACATGCTCGAACAATGGTTTTCAATAGTGAGTGAACAGTTGTTCGAGCCCTCCTGGCGTGAGTTTTATGTGGAAAAAGAAGTAGTTCAGAGGGAGTGGGCCTTTCGGTATATCAATAATCCTCAGGGCGCTGCCTGGCTCGATCTAAATACCACTGCCTACATTGCCCATCCGTACAGAAATCCAACCATTGGCTGGAAGGCCGACATGGAAAAGTATAACACCATGGATGCCATGGGATTTCACGCAAAATACTACAACCCAACGAACGCTGTTTGTGTGCTGGTGGGTGACGTAACAGTCGAAGAAGCCCGGAGGCTGGCTAAGATCTATTTCTCGAGATATCCAGCGGGAAAACGTGCGCCCGAACAGGTGACAAAAGAACCACTCCAGCAAGGCCCGCGTGAGAGTGTCCGTTTTTTGAAGGGGGCTCGAACGCCTCTTGTCAGAATAGGTTTCCACACCGCGCGTATGGGAATGGAAGATTTTTACGCCCTTGACGCCATGACTATGATTTTGAGCCACGGCCGCAGTGCTCGCATGACCCAAGACATTGTCAATAAAGGCCGGGCTATCCAGGCATGGGCCTATAACCCCGACAACCGTTATGCCGGCATGGTTGTCCTGGGCGGTTCGCCCAATGAGCCGGATGATCTTAAAGACAAAAATCTTACTGTGGAGGAAAAACGCCATACCTACATCAAGGCATGTGAAGGGCTGGAAGAAATTCTACTCGCTGAAGTGGAAAAAATGAAAACAGAACTGGTCTCAAGACGTGAGCTCGAACGGATCAAAAAACTCAATCAGCGCGATTTCCTGGACAGGATGCGGAGCAACGAGTCCCTGGCAGCTACCATGGCAACCCTGGAAGTCCAGGTTGGCTGGCGCTACCTGACTACCTACCTTGAAAAGATTGAAGAGGTCACGCCGGAGGAAATCAGACGGGTGACTAAAAAATACATCCGTACAGAGAATAGAACCAGTGTGTATGTTATTCCAGGCGGCAAGCCTGATGCCCCGCCGGAGCATTATACAGAAGTCCGGGCAATAACCGGTTCGGCCGCAGCAAAGGTGATTAAGACAGACACGTCCACGAACAACTCAATCTTCACCACGCCTGAAGGCTGGAAACATCCGCTGTCCTTCGAGCGGAGGCCGGACAAAATTGAATACCCTGAGGCGGAGACTGCAAAGATCGAAGGTGCAACGGTGTTTTATGTGCCAGACAGGGAACTTCCCCTTGTCGATTTAACACTCCTGGTTAAGGCCGGAGCAGTTGATATTGATGATAACAAAATTGGTTTGCCAGGTTTGATCAATGGATCACTCATCCCCGGCGGCACCGAAAAATACTCACCATCTGAATTGGCCATGGTCCTGGACGAGAACGCTATCAGGCTCTCGGTGTCAGTCCACGAGGAGGACACTGTAATAAATCTCTCAGTTATGAAAGATGACTGGGACAAGGGGCTGGCCCTGCTGGAAGAGGTTCTCACACGGCCCATGTTTGATCCCAGTGTGTTCGATGTGGTCAAGCAGCAGGCATTGGTCGAGCTTAAAAGGCAGGGCGAGAACGCACAGGCAGTCGTCATGCGTGAAGGGATGATCTGGCATTTCAAGGGACATCCATATGGACGCGATCCGCTCCAGGGCCTGAAAACGATCCCCGCCATTACGCGGGAGGACCTGAAAGAATTCTTGAAGAAATATCTTGTGCCCTCAAACATTGTGGCAGCCGTTGCAGGCGATATTGAAAAGCCGGATGTGGTGAAAGGCTTAGAGAGACTCTTTCAGGCCCTACCCAGGTCCAGGGTGCCAGAGCGGAAACTCGACGATCCGGCACAAACCCCATCCGTATTGGCCCTTATCCACAAACCAGGCCAGGTTCAATCCCAGGTCGCATTGTTCCTTCCAAGCCTAAGGCGCACCCATCCGGATTACTGGAAGATGAGTCTCCTTATGAACATATTCGGTGGCAATGATTCCTTGATGTACACCAGGCTGAGAGCTGATCTGGGACTCATTTATTCGGCCTGGTTTTACCAGACCTATAAGTGGCAGGCAGGAATGCTGGTGGGATACATTGGCTGCAAAGGGGACAGCACGGGTCAGGCTATTCAAGAAACAGTGAGGATTATGACTGGGTTGAGGAAAAGTGTCCCAAAGGAGGAACTCGAACAAAAGAGGTTGGACTCACTAAACAGTTTTGTCTTCAACGTGGATACTCCAGCGGAGCTTGCGGAAGTGTATGGCAGGTATTACATTCGTAAGGAGCCTCTTGACACGCTCGATAAAATCCAGGATGCTTTTATCAGAGCCTCGAGACAGGAACTTGAGATCCTGGCCGGGAAATTCCTTGATCCGAAAGCCCTCCAGGTGTTCGTAGTGGGCGATAAGGCCACGAGAGTCAAGAGGGAGGATGGAACTGAGGTTACGCTCGAGGATGAT
>JAKLQB010000447.1 GCA_022013615.1 Desulfobacterales bacterium
GGTGTGGGGACGTTGAGAGCGTTTGCGCAGCAGGATCGATATCACTACATCACTGCGCTGGATGATAACCAGTGGAATCCGAGTAAGGTTCGCGAGCAGGGGCGCCCTAAACGCTATTATTACGGGGATGCGACACTGCGGGATTGCGTCCTGGAACTGGAGGATTCACGAGAGAAGGGGTACCTGGTGGTGGTCCGCGCCGTGCGAATCGATTGGGATTACGGAAAGAGGACCGCGCTAATAACGAGCCTTCCCAAGGAAACGGTCGGCGCCAGCCTTGTTGTCAAGGCTTACTTTGACCGTTGGCCGTACGAGGAACTGCAGTTCAGGAACATGAAGTCGTTTGCTTGCCTGAATCGCGTAGCAGGCTACGGTAAAAAGAAGCTGCCCGACGAGAAGGTGCGACAGACTCAGAAGGAACTGCGGGGACGGATTACAGCCTTGAGGCAACGGCTGCGCGTTCCGCTGAAAGCAATCGCTGACCAAGAGCAACGTCTGTCCGTCTGTATCGACAAAGAGCGTCGCATTCATTCCCAATGCCAGGTATTGGATGGAAAACGCGTTGTCGACGAACAGGCGCGACCGATTCTCAAGTCACTTTCCAGGGAGATGGCTCAATGCCGGCGTCAGATCAAATCGATTGACTCCGAGTGGAGGAAAGATCTGCACAGGCTACGGAGATATGAAAAGGAGTGGTTGCGCCTTCAAGGCAAAGAATACGTCTATCGGATCGACGTAGAGCTGGATCAGATCATGGCGTATTTTCGTGTCTCCTTGGTGAATTTGAGCAGTTGGTTTCTCCATGAGTGTCTACCGAAACATACAATGTCTCTTGCGCAATTTCTCCACAGCATCCTGCTGATGCCGGCGGAGATCGAGCTGACCAAAGATATCAGGCGGATCAGGCTCACCCGCAACCCCAAGGATCCGGAAGGTATGGTAAGATTGGAGCCGGCGTTACAACATCTAAACGATCTGCAGATCCAACACTTGGATGGGAGGCGAATCGAATTTGCGGTAGTATAGTCTCATTCAAATGCAATAGGTTTCATGATTAGCCGAAACTCATGTTTTATATACAATATTTTCAGTAAGTTGTTATACTGGTATCACACAGCGCTTAAAAAGACGGATATCATTACAAACGTAATGATATCCAGATCCGTATAATTACTCGTTATGAATCACGATTGGGAGGAGACGAATATGAAAAACTTATGCGCAATGTTTGAAATATCCGTAGAAGATTTCAACCGTGCAAAAGAATTCTATGAAAGCATATTGGAAATTGAGATCACAGAGATGAATGTCCTGGACACTCAAATCGGAATGTTCCCAATGGAAGGATATTTGAATTGGGGTTGCATTTCAAAATGCGATCAGCATAGGCCGTCGAAGGATGGTGCACTCATTTATCTAAATGCCGATAATGGTATAGACGGAATGTTGGAAAAAGTAAAATCTGCTGGTGGTGAAATACTGACACCAAAGACAAAACTGAGTGATCAATTCGGCTTTATAGCTGTTTTTTTGGACACAGAAGGAAACCGTATTGCATTACATTCACTGAAATGATTCTCAGGCATAACAAGCCAAATGCAACGGACGCTACGCGCCGATGATTTGGGGGTTAAAACTTGGATATCTCCAACGTACTTGAAAAAATCAAAGGCCATCAAAACCTGTGATATTAAAACTTCCCATTCGTAAGGGTACAGTTGTGCTTACTGCTGTATCACAGACTACATAAAGCGTTTGATATCAAACTGATGCTTCAATAGTTTATGTTTTAATTAAGGCATTCAAGTTCAACTGACGCCCCACAATATATTGTATAAAATCCCTCGCCCGACACGGCACCAGAAAAAAGTCAAGTATTCTGCTATCAAATAGTGTTAACCAGCTAATGTTTTTTGGTAAATTGTTACTGGCGCTTGTAATCAAAACCTTTCATTACCCACCAAAATTTAATACCGCATCATCAATCCTATCACTTTCTGATTAGGCCTGCCTGCAGGAAGCTGAGTCCACTTGCGTATCCTTTTATGATCCCTTTTGAAACAGAACCTGCCGTTGCCGCTTTTTCGGGCGTTTTCGAAATATGTGCCGAGGAGATACATAGGACATTCCAATAAGATGACATGTTCACGCTGAATATGACTGTAAGCTTTTAACCATAGGACTTACGAAAATCAAGCATGATATTTCAATTTACAATGCCCGCAGATATTGATAGGTTTGCCAATGTGCGTCACAGGTAGAAATTTTTAGGAGATCAAGTTATGTGGGATGCAGAAAAGTGTGATCTTTGTGGCGATTGTCTCGTGCGCTGCCAATATGTGGATTTTAATAAAGAAAAGGCAGTGCAACAGATTAAAGAACTGATGGAGGGGAAGCCGGCTGAAATTCTGAAACTATGCATCACCTGCTGTGCATGCAATGAATACTGCCCTACGGGCGCTAATCCTTTTGATCTTATCAACAGGCTCCAGGAGGTTCATAATTGTCTGCCCATACCTGAAAAGACGCGAAAATTCATGGATGCTGGCGGCACTATGCCCTCTGCCCTTATTAAGGGAGATGATTCGAAACCGGCACTCTCAATATGTGTCATGGAACCATTCGTGTCAAATGATGCTGTGGGCGGTCAGATGTTCGAGGGCATGACGGTTGCCAAGGGTGGCGATTACTTCTGCTATCTGGGATATGTGCACATCGGGATGGATAGTCCATTAGCGGAGCATGCCCGGGATTTCATTGACACGCTTGCCGCCATCGGTGCAAAGGAAATCATATTCATCCATGCGGACTGTTATGCCATGATTTCCAAAATGCCAGAATATGGGATCGAGGTCCCTTTCAGGGCCATACACATTGTCGAGTATATGAGGGATTATCTAAAAGCCCACTCAGACAGGGTCACGCCCCTTAACCGTAAAATTGCCTACCAGAGGCCCTGTGCCTCCAGGTATTCGGTTGAGATCGAACCCATTCTTGACGAGTTATTTGAACTAATCGGCGTTGAAAGGGTAGTTAGGAAGTATGATAGAGAATCGGCTCAATGCTGCGGTTCTCTCTTTTCGCGCATTTACCCTGAGAGAATTAAACCAATGATGGAAGCAAACATCCAGGACGCCCTGGAAGCGGGTGCGGAGGCTATGGTGTTTCTCTGCCCCCTTTGTATGGGTGGCCTTGCTAAACCTGCCAGTGAGAAAGGCATGAAACCTGTTTTTATAACCCAGCTTGCCCGCATGGCCCTTGGGGAACTTCCCTTCCCCTGATAATCGAACTTAGTATTCACATCGTTCATCCATGTGCTTACACGTGAGGATACTGGAAGAATGGTAAGATTTTGAAAGTATTAAACCAGAGGAAATTTTTCGGTTGATGGAAATTAATACTCGTACTCCCAAAAAGCAATCCCGGACCCTTCACAGTACCGAAGGTGTGGACAGTGATACCCAGGGGCTGATGGCGCAATTAGAAGCCCTCTTTAACCCGAAATCAGTGGCGGTTGTAGGGGTACCCAGGGGCATGAAGACCGGCAAATTGTTTCTCATTGGCCTCTTGGATATGGGTTTTCCAGGTCCTATCTATCCTGTTCATCCCCAGGCCGAAAAGATCGAGGGACTCGATGCCTATCCCAGCGTATCGGCGATCCCCGGTCCGGTGGACTTGGCTATTGTGTTAGTCCCGCATCACGGTGTCCTTTCCGTTATCCGGGAATGCGCGACAAAAGGTGTCAAGGGAGCCGTTCTGTTCACTGCGGGATACAAGGAAACCGGGACCGACGAGGGAAAGGCCCTTGAAGAGGAACTTGTGGGCGTAGCCCATTCTTCCGGGATGCGGCTTATCGGACCCAATTGCATGGGGCTCTATAGCCCCAAGACCGGTCTTTCCTTTTTCCCCCAGCTTTCTAAAGAGCCGGGGCCAGTGGGTATCATTTCTCACAGTGGTTCCCTGACCAATATCTTAGGCCGAATGGCCTCTCAAAATGGGATCCGTTTTAGCAAGGTAGTAAGTATAGGAAATGAATGTGATCTCACAAGTGCTGATTTCCTTATGTACTTAGGAAGAGATCCTGAGACGCGCCTTATCGGGGCCTATTTAGAGGGGATCAAGAACGGCCCTTTTTTTCTCGAAGCCCTTAAAGAGGCGTCGCTGAAAAAGCCGGTGATCCTGTGGAAGTTAGGTATGACCCAGGAGGGTAGCCGTGCCGCGGCTTCTCATACGGGGGCCTTAGCAGGTACTGTGGACATATGGGAAGGTGTGGTTCGGCAGGGAGGGGCTATTCCGGTGGTGGGCTTTGAGGCATGGGTGGACGCCCTAATGGGCTTTTCCTTTTTAACATCTCGCTTGGGGGACCGTATGGCAATAATCTCCGGTCCCGGTGGACTGGCCGTCTCTGCGGCCGAGGCCTGTGGAAGGGCTGGGCTCAAGTTAGCACAACTCTCATCCGAGACCCGGTCCGTTCTTGCTAAGGTCGTTCCTCCAACCGGCACCAGCCTTCGTAACCCCATAGATGTAGGCCTTACCGCATCTTTTGATATGGAAATCTACATACAGGCTGCCCGGGCGGTTGCTGCTGATCCCGGTGTTGACGCCGTGGTGGTCGTTGGGATTGGGCTGACGCCAGAAACAAACCAAATATACACGGAATCTATGATCCGGGCACGCGCGGACTTTCAGAAGCCGTTTATCATGGTGAATATACCCGGATTCGATCCGGGCCTCGCACGGATCTTTTGCGAGGCAGGGGTCCCTTTTTTCGAGACTGCAGAACGTGCCATAGTCACATATGAACGAGTCCGGAGATATCAGCTCTGGCGTGAGCAAATGGAAGTTTGATAATCTTTTCAATCATTGTACGTCATTAAAACGGGGGCGTGATCTATGTCGGAATGGAAAAAGACATTTTGTGCACTTTGTTACCACAACTGCGGGCTTGAGATACAGACAGAAGGGCATCGGATTACCAATGTTCGCCCTGACAAGGGCCATCCCAGGACTAAGGGGTATATCTGCAGAAAGGGGATGAAAATAACCCATTACCAGGATCATAAGGAGCGTCTGACTCATCCCCTTAAAAGGGAAGGGGATCAATTCGTAGAAATATCCTGGGATCAGGCCATATCAGAAATCGCAGGAAAACTGAAAAAACTTTTAGACAGGCATGGTCCGCGAGCTTTGGCTTACATGGGCGGCGGGGGCCAGGGCTGCCACATGGAGGCCGGTTTTGGTCGCATGCTTTTGACGGCCCTTGGTTCCCAGTATCATTACTCGGCTCTTGGCCAGGAATTGACCGGCCTGTTCTGGATCAATGGCCGGGCCTATGGTCGTCAGAACCTGCATTTGATGCCGGACTTAGACCGGGCCGAAAACTTTCTGGTGATGGGCTGGAATGGTTATGTGAGCAACGCGGGCGTCAACCGGGCTAAGAAACGGATCAGTGAATTTGCAAAAGATTCTGAAAAACAACTGATCGTTATAGACCCCTTGTTGAGTGAGACCGCCAGGCAGGCCGACACACACCTTCAAATACGAATAGGCACGGCCGCACTGTTCTTAAAATCTTTGATCGCCATCATTCTTCAGGAAGGCTGGGAAGATAATGCCTACATCGCGGATTACTGCCAGGATTTTGACAGAATTGCGCCGTGGTTTAAGAGCTTCGATGTGGGATCTGCACTTGAGGTATGCGGCGTGGATTATGATACGGTCAAAGAAACGGCACAAATATATGCCACACGGCCCACGGCCATGAGGACGGACTTGGGGTTACTCATGGACCGGCAGAGCACTATGAACTCATACCTTGAAATGATTCTCATGGCGGTATGTGGTCGTATTGGTACGCCGGGTGGCAATGTATTCAACGGGCACCTCATGCCCCTGGGACCCCATTCAGATGAGCGGAATGAGAGAACATGGAGAACGGTAGAGACCGATATTCCGGCCATTATGGGATACTTTCCTCCGAATGTGATCCCGGAAGAAGTCCTCTCCAAAAATGATAGCCGTTTGAGGGCCATGATCATAAGCGGGGCGAATCCTCTGCGCTCTTATGCCGATACCCTGGCCTACGAACAGGCGTTTAAGGAACTGGATCTTTTAGTCACTATTGAAATTGCAATGACCGAAACCGCGCGCATAGGTCATTACGTGCTTCCGGCAAGGTCAGCCTTTGAAAAATGGGACGCCACCTTTTTCAGCCTCACCTTTCCGGAAACATACTTTCAGCTGCATCAACCTTGTTGCGAGGCCTTAGGCGAACCTTTAGAGGAGGGAGATATATTTACCCGCCTGGCCGATGCCTTGGGGCTCCTGCCTGAGATACCACAGTCTCTGTTACAAGCCGCCGATGGAGACCGAAAAGGCTTTGCCCCTGAGCTTATGAAATGGATAAGCCAGGAAAGGCAGAACGTCAGGTTGTTACCTTTTGTGGTGGCAAAGACTTTAGGCCAAAGCCTGAACTCGGCGCATTTGGCCGCGGTCTGGGGTCTGCTCGCCATGTACCCCCAACACGCGGCCGATGAACTGGTCAGGGCCGGTTACGAGTTAACACCGTTTTTGGGGGATGACTTGTTTCAGAAGCTTCTGGATTATCCTGAGGGCATCCTGATAGGCAAATTGGATCCGGACAAAAACCTGGAAAAACTGAGAACGCCGGACAAAAAAATACATCTTTACATAGAAGAAATGGCCGATTGGATTCATGAGGTCGAGCCGAGTGCGGAAAAGGCTGCAATAGACAATAGGGAGTTTCCCCTGGTATTAGTCGCCGGAAGGCATTTCCCCTATACGGCAAACAGCATTATGCGGGACCCGGCCTGGAACGACCACAAGACTGTATGCACAGCACTTATGAATAAAGAAGATATACAGGCCTTAGGCATCGAGGACGGCGAGGAGGCATGGGTGACCACCGAGGCGTCCCGGGTCAAGGTACCGGTGGAGGTCTCTGACATGGCTGTACAGGGTACGGTGACCATACCACATGGATTCGGCCTGGATTACATGGGCCGGGATTACGGCGTCAACGTTAAC
>JAKLQB010000448.1 GCA_022013615.1 Desulfobacterales bacterium
AGGTATATTAGTATAATATTATTAAAAACAATATGTTATCCTAATAAGTTAAAAAAGAGTAAGTTCTCAATAAATTCGGGCTGTATTAAGAAAATCCCCCCTGGCCCAGACCTGTCCTTGATATGTTGTTAGAGTTGTTGATTGAACATAAATGCTTAATTAAGTTACGATATATGGCCGCCAAGTCGCACCAGGGCAGGCCTCAATCCCCCTTTGCAAAAGGGGGAAGGTTCGGAATGCCCAGACTTATTGAAATGTTACAAAAAAAACATAAAAAGGTGTTGACTTCATAAATCGACCATGTTAGCCTCAAAAAAATGAATGAAAGTTCATTCATTTTTGCTTTGCAACCGCTTATGGGATGGCGAAGAGTGTAGGACTGAATTGAACAAGGAGGTCTCCATATGGGAAAAAAGATAAAAAGGGCCGGTGTGATTGGGGCTGGCGTGATGGGAGCGACCATTGCTGCTCAGTTGTCCAATGTGGGTATCGAGACGTTTCTTCTCGATATCGTCCCCCCCGAACTGACAGACGACGAGAAGAAGAAGGGGCTTACCAAGGAAAGCAAGACATTCAGAGACAAATTTGGGCTGAATGGACTAAACATAGCGCTGAAGTCAAAGCCGGCGTCGTTCTACATACCGGAAAATGCCAGGTTAATCACCATAGGCAATCTTGAGGATAACCTGGAATGGCTAAGTGATGTTGATTGGATTATCGAGGTGGTAGTTGAAAGGCTGGATATCAAAAAGACTGTGTTTGAAAAGATAGAAACTGTTTTAAAGCCCGGGACCATTATCACCTCAAATACATCCGGGATTTCCGCAAAGGCCATGTGTGAAGACCGTTCGGAAAATTTCCGAAAGCACTTTGCCATTACCCATTTTTTCAACCCCCCGAGATACATGAAGCTCCTGGAGATCGTACCGAATCCTGACACACTCCCTGAAGTGATTAAAACCCTGGCAGATATATGTGAGAAGGTGCTGGGAAAGGGCGTTGTCTATGCCAAGGATACGCCCAACTATATTGCCAACCGGATCGGGACCTATAATATGTTTGGCGCCATCAATTGCATGGCGGACCTGGGTTTGACCGTGGAGGCAGTGGATAAGCTGACCGGGCCCGTGATAGGGTATGCCAAAAGTGCTTCTTTCAGGACAGCGGATCTTGTTGGCCTTGATACGCTGCTTCATGTGGCAGACAATGTATATGAAGGCTGCCCCGACGATGAAAAAAGGGAGGTGTTCAAGCCGCCCGATTTTATAAACCAGATGGTCAAAAAGAAGCTTTTAGGCGAAAAGACAAAACAGGGCTTTTACAAGAAGACCAAGGATAGTGAAGGAAAAAAGGTAATCCTTTCTCTGGATTGCAATACCCTGGAATACAGTCCCCAGGAAAAGGTGAACCTGGCCTCTTTGGAGGCAGCAAAAAATGTATCAGGCACACCTCAAAAGGTGAATTTTCTCTACTATGCTAAAGACCTTGCCGGGAAGTTTACCTTTGGCCATATAAGCGAAATGTTGATCTACGCGGCCAATCGCATACCAGAAATTGCCGATGATATTGTGAATATAGATAATGCCATGAAGTGGGGCTTTGGCCGGAAAATGGGCCCGTTTGAAACATGGGATGCTGTGGGAGTCAGTAAGTCCGTGGCAAAGATGAAGGAGGCGGGATATG
>JAKLQB010000449.1 GCA_022013615.1 Desulfobacterales bacterium
CCAAGCCTTTGTTCTCATCCGGATCTTCCCCAGGCTGAAGGAATTCAGGCGGCAAAGGTGATATACCAGGGTGAACGTAAGATTGAAAACGCCATGCCCGAGGAAGCAGGAAAAGGCTGTGGCCTTTGTGTGGTGGAGGTTGAGGGTGAGACAGATCTGGTCAAGTCCTGCTCGACCGAAGTCCAGGAAGGCATGGTAGTTATCACTGACAATGATCGGATCAAGGCCGAGCGCCAGGAAAATTTAATCCCTATACTTACTCGTCATCGTCATGCCTGCCTGACCTGTGCCCAACAGGAAGGTTGCAGCCGGAGCCAATGCTCCTCTAATGTTCCGGAAAACGAAAGATGCTGCACACTGTTTGGCCACTGTGAACTCCAGAATGTGGCCAACTACGTGGGTATCTCTCCTACAACACCAAAATGGGTGTCCACCGATCTTCTCGTACTTGAAAACCAACCCCTTTTTATAAGGGACTATAATCTTTGTATCGGTTGCACAAGGTGCATACGCGCATGCCGCGATCTCAGGGGGATTGAGGCCCTGGGCTTTGTGTATGATGAAAAGGGACAGGTCCAGGTGGGGACACTTGCCCCTACGCTTGAGGATTCCGGGTGTAAATTCTGCACGGCCTGTGTTGAGGTCTGCCCTACGGGCGCTCTGATGGATAAATCCGTGCGACCGGGTAAGAAGGAAGAAGATATTGTCCCATGCAAAGAGGCCTGTCCTGCCCATATTGATGTTCCAGGGTATTTGAGACTGATCGCCCAGGGCAAAAGGGACGAGGCAAATGCAGTAATCAGGGAAAAAGTGCCTTTGCCTGGAATTCTTGGCAGGGTATGCATTCATCCCTGTGAAGATGTATGCCGGAGGGGAGAAGTAAATGGGCCCGTATCTATCTGTGCTCTCAAGAGACATGCCGCTGACGGCGAAAAGGGGCTGTGGAAGAAAAATGCAAAGGCAGGGAATGATACCGGGAAAAAAGTAGCGATTGTTGGCGCTGGGCCTGCCGGTTTAACAGCGGCCTTTTATCTCAGGAAGCAGGGGTATGCAGTTACAATTTTTGACGGCCATGCCGAGCCTGGAGGTATGATGCGTTATGGCATCCCTTCCTACCGCCTTCCTAAGGATATTCTGGATAAGGAAATTAATGAAATCCTGGACCTTGGAGTTGAGTTTAGGCCCAATCAGACCCTGGGCAGGGACGTTACCCTGGACCAGATAAAGAATGACGGATTTGATGCTGTATTTTTAGGTGTCGGCTTACAATCGAGCCGGCGTATCCCGCTGGAAGGATCTGATCTGCCCGATGTTTTATGGGGCGTTGATTTTCTCAGACAGGTTGCGGAAGGAGAGGATATTCATCTCAAAAACAGGGTTATCGTGGTTGGAGGCGGCAATGTGGCAGTTGACGTGGCCCTTAGCGCAATGAGATGCTGGGCCAATGATGTGACCATGGTTTGTCTTGAGGGCAGGGAGGAGATGTCTGCCCACGAATGGGAGATCCAGGGCGTATTAGACGAAGGTGTCCGTTTGCTGACTTCATGGGGACCGCACAAAATCCTGTGCGAAAATGGTCAAATCACGGGTATGGAGCTGGTTCATTGTGTGTCGGTATTTGATGACCAGTGCATTTTCAATCCCTCTTTTGACGATGCAAAGGAGAAGATAGAAGGAGATCAGGTTGTTTTGGCCATAGGCCAGGCGTCTGACCTGACATTCCTGGCAGATGACAGCCAAATTACTGTGGACCGGGGCCTTATTGTGGTAGACGAAGACACACTTGAGACTGGCATGAAAGGGGTCTATGCCGGTGGTGATGTGGCAGCAGTGCCAGGCGCTATTATTCATGCTATTGCTGCCGGGCGAAAGGCAGCATCATCCATAGCCGAGGCCCTGGGAGGCACAGGAGATATCGAGGAAGTACTGTTTGCAAGGGGTGCTCCTGATCAGCACATAGGCCGGGATGAGGGCTTTGCTTCATGGCCGCGTGAAAAGATCCCTGAACTTGAATTGAAGGCAAGACGCCAGGGATTTCAGGAAGTGGTTTTAGGATACGAAGATGAACAGGCAATAAAGGAGGCCAGGCGTTGTCTCCAATGCGATTTACGCCTATATCTTGAAAGTAACCCTTCTCCCCCTGAAAAAATACTGATCTTCAATGAGGAAAATATAAACCAGGTGCCTGAAGACGAGGGAGTATTTCAACTCTATGATGATGAAAAAAAGGTCATTTCCATAAAAGGGACCGGTACTCTGCGTCAGAGTCTGCTCGAAGCACTGGAAGATTATGAAAACGCTTCCTGGTTTGATTTTGAAGAAGATAAGATGTACTCCCAACGGGAAAGTGAGTTGATCCAACAGTACCTTCAGAAGCATGGTGAAATGCCTGGAGGGGGAGATTCCGATCTGGATGATCTGTTTTAGTTGGTTTTTCCTTCCTAAAATTACCGCAAAAAAGCGAAGTTATTTTTGAGCGAGCCCTATGGAGGCAAAAACCACAAAAAGTAGAATTGACATATTGTACTATAAATTGTTAATGGAATAGCTATGGAAATTGTGAATCCGCTCAGTGAAGTAGCCGAGGCTATAATCGAGGCTGGAGGAGAAGCTTTAAAATCCTGCTACCAATGCGGGCTCTGCACGGCTTCTTGTCCCTGGAATCTGGTACGCAGCTTTCTCACACGAAGACTTATTCATGAGTCTCAGGTTGGCCTGCTGGACCTTGGGAGCGAAGAAGTCTGGCTTTGTGCCACCTGTGGCGCTTGTGTGGAACGATGCCCCCGCGGTGTGGAGATTATAGATGTCTTCAAGGCATTGCGGGGGATCGGAAGCCAGTGGGGGAATGCTCCTAAGACCGTAAAGGTTGTAATGGGTGGTATTGGGAGTTCGGGGAACCCATGGGGTGGGCTTCGGGAGGAGAGAGCAGACTGGGCAAAGGACCTTGGGTTGGAGACCTTCACGCCTGGCACTGAACTTCTTTATTACCCCTGTTGTACCCCGGCGTATGATAAAAGGGCCCGAAGGATCGCCCTGGCCACGGTGGATATCTTGAAGAAAGCCGGTGTCGATTTCGGGATTCTGGGGCTTGAGGAGAAATGTTGCGGAGAAAGTGCGCGCAAGGTGGGCGAGGAGGATATTTTTCAAGGCCTGGCCCGGGGCAATATTGATGTCTTCAAGAATCATGAAGTTAAAAGGGTCCTGGTCTCCTCACCTCACTGCTACCATACCTTCAAAAACGAATACCCCGATCTTGGTGGGGATTTTGAAGTTGTTCACATCACTCAGTTCCTAATGGAATTGATTGAGGATGGGAGGATAAAGCCCGAGAAGCCTTTTCCAAAGAAGGTCACCTATCATGACCCCTGTTACCTGGGGCGTCATAATAAGGTATACGAGGAGCCAAGAAAGGTATTGGAAAGCATTCCGGAACTTGAACTCATTGAGCTTCCAGACTCCCGGGAGGAAGCCGTCTGCTGCGGTGGCGGCGGGGGAAGGATATGGATGGAGACCAAGAAAGAAGAAAGGCTTTCCGACCTTCGAATACAACAGGCTCTGGATGTAGGTGCAGAGGTGCTGGCCATTTGCTGCCCTTATTGCATGCTCAACTTTGACGATAGCCTCCTCAACATGGGCAAGGAGGATGTGCTCGAGATTCGGGATATTGCGGAGTTGGTTAATGAAGTAATTTAGCGGGGTCTGTATGGAAAAAAGAATAGGCGTTTACGTTTGCCACTGCGGGCTAAACATTGCTGCCACAGTTGATCCGAAGGATGTAGCGGAATCTGCTGCTTCCCTTAATGGAGTTGTGTTAGCCCGGGATTATATGTTCATGTGCTCCGATCCAGGTCAGGAGCTAATTCTTAAAGATATCAAGGAACACAAACTTGACAGGGTGGTAGTGGCTGCATGCTCTCCTTTAATGCACGAACGTACTTTTCGCCGTGTTTGCCGTGAGGCCGGAATAAACCCCTATTTTTTAGAAATCGCCAATATCCGGGAGCATTGTAGCTGGGTTCACGATGATGGGGCTACTGAGAAGGCCAAAGAGCTTGTTAGGGCAGCGGTCATGAAGGCTTACTATGACGAACCCCTGGAGACAAGCGAAGTTTCCATCAATCCGAACACCCTTGTTGTAGGAGGCGGGATTGCCGGAATTCAGGCAGCCTTAGATATAGCCAACGCCGGCTACAAAGTTTATCTGGTTGAGCGTGAACCCTCCATTGGTGGGCATATGATTCAGCTTGATAAGACATTCCCTACGCTTGACTGCTCTGCCTGCATCCTGACACCGAAAATGAGCGATGTCGGGTCCCATCCTAATATTGACCTTCTATCCTATAGCGAGGTTGAGGAAGTCTCAGGAAGTATAGGTGAATTCAGGGTCAAGATCAGGAGGAAGGCCCGTTATGTGGACGAGGACAAGTGCACAGGATGTGGCCTTTGTATGGACGTATGCCGTTTGAAGGGCCGTATACCCAGTGAATTTGATTTGGGTTTAGGAAAAAGAAGTGCTATCTATACCCCTTTTGCCCAGGCTGTGCCGAATAAACCTGTGATTGATCCTGAGCACTGCCTCATGCTGAAAAAAGGTAAGTGCGGCAAGGAAGGGCCAAAGTGCGTTGAGGCATGCGGGCCGCAGGCGATCGACTTCGAGCAGAAAGATACGTATCTGGAACTTGATGTGGGGAGCATTATCCTGGCAACCGGCTATGACCAGCATGACCCCTCGGCTGTGCCACAGTACGGATATGGTAGATACGACAATGTCATCAGCGGATTGGAATTTGAGCGGCTTTCAAATGCCGCAGGCCCAACCGAAGGACAGATCTTGCTCAAGAACGGCCAGACACCCGAGAGTGTTGCCATTATTCATTGTGTGGGCAGTCGGGATAAGAATTTTCACGAATATTGCTCCAGGGTATGCTGCATGTATGCCCTCAAGTTCGCCCACCTGATAAGAGAGAAGACTAACGCCGACGTATACCAGATGTATATAGATATGAGGTGCTTTGGAGAAGGGTATGAGGAGTTCTATGAGCGCCTCAGTACCGAGGATGGGATAATGTTTATCCGGGGTAAGGCCTCCCAGGTTACCGACCGGGCCCAGACCAAGGAGGAAAAAGGGAAGCTGACCGTATGTGTAGAGGATACACTATTAGGGAAATTTATCCGGGTGCCGGTGGACATGGTTATTCTCTGCGACGCCCTTGAACCGAGAGCAGACACAGAGCAGACAGCCAAGGTTTTCTCCATCGGCCGGAGGGCGGATGGCTTTTTCATGGAGAGGCACGTTAAG
>JAKLQB010000450.1 GCA_022013615.1 Desulfobacterales bacterium
GGCCTGGAAGATGGGGCTGGCTACTGCATGCCGTCTTGTCTTGAATACTGCCCGACGTTTTGCCTACCCGTTTGCACCTGTTCTGAGCCGGGGGCTGGGGGTGCCCCTTACAGCGATTACCTCTTTAATTGCAGTTAATCATGCTACGGCCATAATTGGCATGTTTTTTGGACCGGTAGCAGATCTTTTGGGCTATCGACTGATGATGTTGGCCGGTTTGGGAATGCTGGCTGCAGGCATGTTCGCCGGAGGTTTTTTGCCTTTTTACGGCGTTATCCTGATATCATTTTTTTTGGCAGGGCTGGGCAAAAGTGTTTTTGATCCGGCTATTCAAGCGTATGTAAGTGAACGGGTACCCTACAAAAGGCGAGGGCTGGCCATTGGGTTTCTTGAGTTCAGCTGGGCAGGCAGCACACTTGTGGGAATCCCTCTGCTTGGTCTTCTTATTGACCGATTGGGCTGGCGATCCCCTTTTTTTACCCTGGGAGGATTGGGCCTATTGGGTATTGTAGCTTTGAGAATTTTGTTCCCCGATGATGGAAAACAGACTGGTACACGTAATGTTTCAATGGGTTTTTGGAAGATCTGGCAACGGTTGGGAAAAGAGCGGGCTGCCTTAGGGGCCATTGGCTTTTCTTTTTTTGTCAGCGTTGCCAACGATAACCTTTTTGTTGTGTATGGGGCCTGGCTGGAAGAAGCGTTCGGCCTTAATATTGTTGCCCTGGGTCTGTGGACGAGTGCTATTGGCATGGCCGAATTATCAGGGGAGTCCTTAACTGCTGTCCTGGGGGATCGATTTGGACTAAAGCGGTCTGTAATCCTTGGCTTGTCACTGTGCTCAATGAGCTATTGGCTGTTACCTATATTTGGGCAAGGCCTGGCCCCGGCCTTTGGCAGCCTTTTTCTGATTTTTTTGACCTTCGAATTCACTATTGTCAGCTTCTTGTCGCTCTGTACAGAGTTATTGCCTGGCTCACGTGCAACAATGATGTCAGGTCTTTTAGCGGCTGCAGGTTTAGGCAGGATCGTTGGCGCCCTGATAGGGGGACCGGTTTGGCTGGCAGGCGGAATACTTGCGACCGGCCTTGTTTCGGGCACAATCAGTGGTCTGGCTCTGGTTTCGCTGGTCTGGGGGCTTAAGGGATGGCGACAGCAGTAAAACAATAGCCAACAACCACTTCTTTTAAAAGGTGGTTGCTGGCTAAATTGTTAGGAAAAAAACATCACTGGGCAGGGATATAAGGTATCTCTTCACCCCACCACCCTTGACTCTGGGATGCATTTCCTGTGTCTGCTGTGGGATTTTTGTAATCAGTCATACTGAATCTCATATGATCCCAATTCTTGTACATAGAGCTGTGCTGCCAGAACTCAGATTTGCTGGCCGCTGCGCCGCAACCCGCAAGAAACAAACCAAGTAATAACAATAGACCTAATTTTTTCATCTTTTTTTACCTCCTTTTTGTTGTATGTTCGAATTTAAATGAAATGATTGCTTAGAATATCTTTTCCCCCGCTCCTTTTTCCCTTATCTCACCTTTCCTGATTTTCCAGGGGCCTTTATTTTATCCCTAAGCCCCACAAGCTGGATGGCATAATTCTCCCCTTGAAAGGCTGATCCAGGCTAACTAATTTCTAATTTAATAAACCTAATCATAAATGTCAATAGAGTTAATCATGTAATCTGTGAATTCATTCCCGTGTTTTTCATAAATTCAAACTAAAACTGCACTATTTGCCTCATATTTTCTTTGACGATTCTCGGCAGTATTTGACAATTTTTGCCGTCTTCGAGCCAGGTTCTGCCATTACTTATTCTAACCATCTGAATTTAATAGGATTTTTTTAGATAAAAAAATTGCATGTTTCTTGCATGGATTTAAATTGGAAATAGAAATTCAAGTCCTCCCCCGAATAGCGGGATCTTCGACTTGATCCTGGAAAAAATATCTCATTCTCAGACAGCCTCCTAGGGAATGAGGAAAGAGAAAAAATGAGTGCTAAGAAGAAACGGATTCTGCTTTTCCTGTCCTGTCTTTCCATATCTTTAGTGGTTTTTGGCTGCGCTCCACAAGCATATAGAATACATCCTGAATTTGAGAAAAGAGCCCGGAATTTCAATACACTGGGGCTTATGCTTTGTGATGTAAAAGCCTATGAAATCACAGGCCTTGGGGTAGTCGAATTAAGAAAAGGCTGGTGTACGACAGGCAAGGAGAATTTGGTTAGTGCCCTCGTGGAAGGCCTTAGAAAGAAAAACTACAGAATAAAGCCTCTCGCCAAGGATAAGGAAATAGAGGAAGAAATAGCAGAAATCGAAGCAGTTTATGGGGCTGTGAACAAATCTATCCAGTTGCATACCTATGGTCCGCAATTATTTCCTGAAAAGAAGAAGAATTTTGAGTATTCATTAGGTTCTGTTGAGAGAATTTTGCAGAAGTCCGGCACCGATTCGCTTGTGTTTGTCCGCGGGCTTGATCATGTTTTAAAAGGGAAGGAAGAGGCATTTATAAGTGTGGCTTTTGTAGATTCATCCGGGACTATATTATGGTATTGTGAGAAAGGTATCCAGGGTGAGGGTGGCCTTAGAGACCCTGAAAGTGCATCAAAGCTTGTGGAAAATGTACTCGCTTCATTTCCAGGGGTGGGCGGATGAGATATATCCTCTTGATCCTGATGCTGTGTTTTGCAGCCGCCTGCTCTACACCCGCGAACCTTCCTCTGGCAACAGATAATTCCGGTATTGATGATGAAAAGAGACTCTGGCAGCGCTCAGAAGACGAACAAAAAGTGCTCACCCAGAGCGGACTGATATATATAGATGACCAACTTGATGACTATTTGAACCAGGTTGCCAGGAAGCTTCAGCCGCCTGAAATCCTGGAGCATATTCCTTTTAGGATAATGGTCATCAAGAGCCCTTATTTGAACGCTTTTGCTTTCCCAAATGGGGTCATATACATTCATACTGGAATTCTCGCGCGTATGGATAATGAGGCTCAACTTGCAGCTCTACTTGGTCATGAGATGACACACTGCACACACAGACACGCGCTGAAAACTCTCAGGCATTTTAAAAGCAAATCTGACTTTCTCGCCGGTGTCCAGGGATCCTTGATTCAATTTAGCGGGATTGGAAACGTGGTGAATCAATTGGGGTCCTTAGGTTCGAAAGCTGCAGTCAGCGGGTATCGCCGGGACCTCGAAACCGAGGCTGATTTGGTCGATCTTCAGTTAATGGCAAAGGCAGGGTATGACCCTAATGAAGCACTCAGGCTTTTCGAACATCTGAAAAGGGAGCTTGAGGAAGAAAACATGCAAGAACCTTTCTTTTTTGGTTGTCATCCCAGGCTTCAGGAACGGGTGGAGAACTGCGAAAATTTTCTTAAAACCCGTTACCAGAAAGAAGAGACAGGAATAACGAATACAGGGGTTTTTTTGACAAAATTGAATAAGGTTATACTGGACAATGCCTGGCTGGATTTAAAGGCCGGACGCTTCCATAGCGCACAGAGGGGAGCTGAAAAGTATTTGAAAATTGAACCAAATGATGCAGGAGTGTATTACTTGCTGGGTGAGGTTTTCAGGCAGAGAGCAAAAGCGGACGATATGCACAAAGCAAAGGCCTATTACGAGAAGGCCATTTTCTTAGACCCTTTTTATCCGGATCCCCACAAGGCAATCGGGTTAATTTATTACAAGGATGGAGAGAAAAAGCTCGCAAAGAAATCTTTTGGACAATGTTTGTCCCTTTCACCCCATAGAGCGGACAAAGCCTATATTGTAGGATATTTAAAAAAATGTAATCAGTAAAGCGGGAAGTAGAATGAAAAAATTCTTGTTGATATTCTTACTCTTTATACCGGCCTGTGCACCCTGGATTAAAACCGGGGGTTCATATGAATCATTGCCACACAATTTCTATGTAAATATCCCACAGGGATGGATGATGTTAGATACTGATCGGTATCTTCTTATAAGCGGGGACGGGCCTTTTCTACAGTACGTCCTTATTCAGGATCGCCCCATAGACATGCCGTTCCGAAACACAAAAAAGAAATTTAACAGACTTATGCTACCCCAGGAGGCAGCAGATGTCGTTATCGATGAAATCACATCCGATCGGTCAGTCCTGAATTTTGAGATAATTGAAAATGCACCTACCCGAATAAATGGGCATGATGGGTTCAGAATGGTGTTTACATACAAAAATAGAGATGGTCTGAAGCTCAAAACAATATATCATGGGTTTTTGGCAGGCGAGAATTTTTACAATATTCGCTACACCGCCGTGAATAGATATTACTTTGAAAAGGACATTGAAGCCTTTAGGAAAGTCCTGGAAAGCTTCAGGCTAATCGAAGATGAAGGAAATTGTCCTGGCATAAGGGTATCGCAAACTATGAAAGCCAATTAACCGGATTGCTCACGAAATTTGTTTTTCACCTTACACCGAAATCTTTCCGCCAACCACTTCAGAAAAGACATCATTATCCTCTTTTATCATAATAATATGCTTCTATCCTTAGTGTGTGTATATTTAGCTTGATCAAATATTTCATACGTGTCAACATGTTGTAAATGCCTGCTGTTTATGCTACACACAGGAAGCCCAGGAAGCCGGATTAATTCCTCAACAAGAAACTGAAAGGGAAGGATAGGCATGAAGATTGGGCAATTTTATTATGAAAATCGTGTTTGTCTTGGAGTTATTGAGGCCAATGGCATTGCAGTTATTAAATTTGATGGAGATATGGTCGATTTCATTAAGCGTGGGGAGCCACCAGAGATTAGCAGCAAGACCATCTCTCTTGAAGAGGTAAAATGGGCAGCACCTGTGTCCCGACCGTCCAAGATCATTGGCCTTGGTTTAAACTACAAAGACCATGCTGAGGAGAGCAAAGGAAAAATCCCTGAAGTCCCCTTGATTTTCGCAAAGTTCCCGAACAGTTTAAATGCCCATAACGAACCGATTACCTGGGACGTGAATCTGACCAGAAAGGTGGATTTTGAGGTAGAACTGACTGTGATCATTGGCAAAAAAGTGCACGATTGCCCTGAAAGCGAGGCAATGAAGGCTATATTCGGCTATACTTGCGCCAATGATGTGAGTGCCAGGGACCTTCAATTCGGTGATGGTCAGTGGGTTCGAGGAAAATCCCTTGATACATTTTGTCCCCTTGGACCATGGATTGTGACTGCTGATGAGTTGCCGGACCCGCATTCTTTAAAAGTCCGGTATTGGCTGAACGGCAGACTTATGCAGGATAGTCACACCAGTTTGATGATATTCCGGATTCCGTCGGTAGTAAGTTTCCTGTCACATAATTTTACTCTGCTCCCGGGTGATGTCATTTTGACCGGCACGCCCTCAGGTGTTGGCGTCTTCCGCGATCCTTCCATATATATGAAGGACGGAGATGAAGTGGCGGTGGAGGTAGAGGGGATAGGGCGCCTTGTGAATACCTGCAGGACAAGATGATGTTATGTCGCTTAAGAACTGATTTTTTCTTGTGTATTAACCCTGGACAAAGGAACGTATCCCAGTCCAGTCAAGGAGTTGGAAAATGAATGTGGGCTACCTTTTAGCCAACTCTGGACATAAATATCCCAAAAGATTAGCCATCATCTCCGAAGAGGGTAGGTGGACCTTTGAAGAATTTGATAAAAGGACGAGCCGACTTGGAGGGGCCATGCTGAAAGCTGGCTTGAAGAAAGGAGATCGGGTGGCGATTCTTTTTTTCAACAGTAGTTACTTTGTTGAAGTCTATTTTGCTGCCCTTAAGGTGGGTCTGGTCGCTACGCCGGTGAATTTTCGATTTGTTGGACCGGAGATTGCTTATGTCCTCAATGACTCACAACCGAGCATACTTTTTTACGGACCCGAATTCGAGACAACCATTTTGGACATTCGCGAACAACTGGACACGATTCGCGTCTTTGTTTCACCCCATGACGGCGCCTCCTCCTCAGCCGTAGACTATGAAGAATTTCTTTCAAAAGGAAAATGTATCACCCCTGCATCTGATATTTGTGAAGACGATCAATGCCAGATTATGTACACGTCAGGGACCACTGGTAGACCAAAGGGGGCAATCCTCACCCATGGTAATGTGCTCTGGAATCTCTTCAATACTGTCTTAGGCAGGGAAGACAAAACTGGAGAGAGGGCCCTGATTGTAGGACCCCTTTATCACACGGCTGCATTGAATAATCACTTTACTATTCAGGTAGCTCTCGGAGGAACCAGTATCCTTGTACGAAAATTTGAACCGGAATCGCTTCTCAGGACCATAGAAAAAGAAAGGGCGACCGTCATCTCCGGTGCACCGGCACTTTATAACCTACTCTTGCAGCATCCCAATGCCAGCAAATATGATACCAGCTCTATCACTAAATGTACTGCCGGCGCCGATAAGCTGCCCATGGAGATCAAGGAAAGGCTCCTTGAGTTTTTTCCAAATATTAAAGGAATTTATGACGTTTACGGTTGCACCGAGGCATCTCCCTGTATCACGATTCTCAATGCAGAGGACTCCCTGCGGAAAGATATGTCAGTGGGAAAAGACTTGCCGTTTTTAGAGGCTCGTGTGGTTGATGAAGATGATAAATTGCTGCCGCCAGGTGAAGTGGGGGAGTTAATCTGCAGGGGGCCAAACGTGATGAAAGGTTATTATGGAAACCCAGAAGGCACGCGAGAAGCTATCCGGAATGGCTGGCTTTATACCGGGGATCTGGCCAGAATGGACGAGGAAGGTTTTTTTTATATAGTAGATCGCAAGAAGGAAATGATTGTCAGTGGCGGAGAGAATATTTATCCAAGGGAAATTGAAGAGGTACTGATCACACATCCGGCTATTTCCGATGTGGCAGTGGTTGGTATCTCCGATCCAGACTGGGGAGAATCGGTTAAGGCATTCGTGGCCCTCAAGGAAGGGGAAATGATTAGCGAGCAGGAGGTGATCGACTTTTGCAAGAAGTATCTTGCAAGTTATAAAAAGCCAAAGACAGTAGCCTTTATCCCTTCAATTCCCAGAAACCCGTCAGGAAAAGCCTTGAAACGGCTCTTGAAAGAAAAATACGATCGTTTACCGATCGAGAAAAGGAGGTGATTATGAAGGGGGTTGGTTTTTTTGCGCCATCAACAATATTTACAATTTAAGGAGGAATGGAAATGAGAAAAAGAATTATAACTACGGCCATTGTTTTTTTGTTTGTAATCGGAATAGCAGTAGCTGCCAGTCCCAATATAGCTTCGGCAGGCAGCAAGCGCCTATTGTCCATAGCCACTGCCAGCACAGGTGGAAGTTGGTATCCAGCGGGTGGTGCAGTTGGAAGTCTTATTACTAAGTATATACCCAATACCGAGGCTTCTGCTCATCCATCGGCTGCCAGCAGGGAAAATATCAGACTGCTACAAGAAAAGAAAACTGATCTCGCTATGGTCATGCCAGATGTGGCTTTTTTTGCCCAAACCGGGACAGACATTTATCAAGGAAAAACTCCGGCAAATATTAAGGGACTCTTTTCATTCTGGGGAATAGACCTGCTCATTATTGCCCGCGCTGATACGGATATTCACAAAATAGAGGATCTCAAGGGACATAAGGTTGGATTCGGACCTCCAGGAAGCGGGAGTGAGACAATGTCAAAAAAGATTCTGGCGGAATATGGAATAACGTACAAGGACTTAAAACCTCAATTTATTTCTGCCACAGAGCAATCTCAGGCCTTGAAGGATAAGTCGCTTGATGCTGCCATGTATACCATTGGAACACCAGCTTCTACCTTCGTTGATCTTTGCACCTTAACCAAGTGCCGTATCATACCTATAAAACAAGATATGATGGAAAGAATAATAAAGAAGTATCCTTATTATTCACCGTCAGTTATCCCTGCCAATGCATATCCACAAATAAAAAAGGACAATCCCGCCCTGAAATGGGTCGGCATTATCGTTACTTATGAGGACTTGGATTCAGATCTTGCCTATAAAATCGTAAAGACGGTATGCAAGGATCACCTGGATGAATTTAAACAATGCCACGCTCAGGCAAAAAAATTGACTACAGAAGGCATGGCAAAAGGAATGTCCATACCCTGGCATCCGGGGGCGGCCAAATTTTGGAAGGAAGCTGGCCTTTTGAAGTAGGTCTGCCCTTAATCGGGTACTAACAGTTTCTCCGTGGGAAGTGTTTGGTACTCTGACTTGACGCACTTCCTGCGGACTTTATAAGGCGCTTTTTTGCCGTCATGGTACAGATCATCAAAAGATCGTTAGCACTTGGAGGGGTGGGCATAATCCTCATTCTGGCAGCGGTTTATTTATGCTTTTACCCTCTGTATATATTGAGCATTGAAGATATAAGTGATAATAAGATAGTGTTGGAAAGAGCAACTTCACCTGGAGATAACCTATGGATCGTATTTGTAAATTCCGTTGAAGGCCTCCCGGTGGCCGACCACTTTGTTGTGAATGATAATTATAAATTTTTATTCACTGAAACCATTTTTCAGGCACCTTATGCCGGTTATGTGCATCCCGAAAGAGAAGAGCTGATTGCCCCGGGGACTACAAGAATCTCAGGGTATAACAGGCAGATGGAGAAAATTACATTCTATGCTGGATACGCATTCAAACACATGCTATTCCTGAATGGTAACTGGCTGCCTCTCAATGAAGTGGCTGAGGGGGGTGACATTATCCAGATTACAATAAGAAGCAATTCGAGATTGGCCTTCCTGTTGAAAAGGATATTCAATGACTGATGATGTCTCAGGACGCAAAATAGCTTTATTCGTCTCGATTACTGCCTTAACAATGGCGCTATTCCATCTCTATACCTCTGGATTTGGCAGATTTCCGGCATTACAACAAAGATCCATCCATTTGGCCTTTGCCCTGATTCTAACGTTCTACCTCTATCCCGTACGAAAGAAAGGGTTTCCGAAGAAATGGTCTTCAGGCATAAATATTCTCTCTTCCATGGGGGCGCTCCTCAGTTGCGGGAATATTGCTTTTGTTATCTATTATGTCCTGCATGAACGTGCCGGCGCGGCAACAAACATCGATATCGTCCTTGGCTTAATATTAATCATCCTGGTTTTGGATATGACGAGAAGGATAATGGGGTGGGCCTTGCCTATTATCACCCTGGTATTTATTGCATACGGCTTCTTAGGCTCTCACATAAAGCTTCCATATATTACCCACTCCGGAATGGATATTTCTCGGTTTATTGCCTATACCTATTTGAGCACGGAAGGGCTTTTTACTGTTCCTTTAGGAGTGTCAGCAACATTTATTGCTATTTTCGTTATTTTTGCAGCCTTTTTGGTAAACTCTGGTGTCGGCAAATTTTTTATGGATGCTGCTACTGCTATTGCCGGTGATAAAACAGGAGGACCGGCTAAGGTGGCAGTTGTTTCAAGCGCCCTTATGGGGTCCGTTTCGGGAAGCGCTGTCGGTAATGTGGTAACAACCGGTTCAGTCACCATCCCTTTAATGAAAAGAATGGGTTTTCCGGCGATTTTGGCAGCAGGGATTGAAGCCACGGCCTCTACAGGAGGCCAAATAATGCCTCCTCTTATGGGAGCCGCAGCCTTTATTATAGCCAGTGTGATAGGAGAGCCCTATTTAACCATATGTATTGCAGCCTTCGTTCCTGCGGTACTCTCTTTTCTATCCGTGTACATCATTGTGCACTTTGAGGCTGAAAGGTATGACATTAAAGGCCTGCCAAAAGAAGACCTTCCCAGGCTTTGGCCGGTATTGAAAAAAAGAGGACATCTCGTTCTCCCGATAATCGTGCTGGTTACGATGCTTGTAATGGGCTCTACTGCCATGAAAGCAGGCTTCTATTCTATTATTTCCGTGGTCTTTATAAGCGCCTTTCAAAAGGACACGCGGATGGGAATCAAAAGAATTCTCTTGGCTATGGAGAATGGGGCCAGGGCAGTGCTTCCCATTGCCGCAGCATGTGCCTGTTCTGGCATTGTGGTCGGTATACTAACACTGACCGGGCTTGGACTGAAAATATCTTACCTCTTGGTTGAACTTGCCCATGGGAGCTTGCCAGCTCTTTTGTTGCTGGCCATGCTTGCCTCTATTTTACTTGGGATGGGTATAACTACAACGGCAGCCTATTTGCTGGTAGCCATAATAATAGCCCCGGTACTCGTGCGAATGGGTGTGGCGCCTTTGGCCGCACACATGTTTGTCTTCTACTATGCCGTTATTTCTACAATTACGCCCCCCGTTGCACTGGCGGCTTATGCAGCCGCTGGAATCGCCGAGACTGACCCTTTTAAGACTGCGCTGGTTGGATTCCGGGTGGGGATCGCCAAGTTTGTGGTGCCTTTCTATATCATTTACACCCCTGATATAATGCTAGTTTCGGGCAACCCATTAAAGGCAGCAATTGCTATACTTATGGCCTTTTTTGGCATATGGGCCTTGGCGGGAAGTGCGTGCGGTTATGTTTTTAGAGAACTCAGGTTTTATGAAAGGTTGATTCTTTTCATCTGTATTCCCTTTACCATCCCTAATAAGCCCATTTGGAATATAACAGGGGCAGGAATTATATCGCTTATTACCGTCTACATATGGCTGACTAAGAAAAAAGCAGATAGGAAAGGATACACTATTGTATGAATAATGTAACAATTGTTGGTGCGGGAACTATGGGCCACTCTCTGGCTCAGGTATTTGCTCAAGGTGGGTATCAAGTCTTCTTGAATGATACCTCTCAAAATATTCTCATTCGAGCAAAGAGCTTAATTGAAGCCAACTTGGAAACTCTTGCCGAAGTTGGTCTTTTCGACTCGAAAGATCATTCTGCTGTAGTCGAGGAGCGAATAACCTATACCACAGACCTTGCTGCTGCTGTAGCTTCATCAAAGTTGGTTATTGAGGCCATAGTCGAGGATCCGGATGCCAAAAAAGAGCTTTTTTCTGAACTGGATCGACTCTCACCGCCAGAGGCAATATTGGCCAGCAATACTTCTTATCTGGATATTTATGAGTTTGTGGAAACCAGACGACCGGGAAAAGTGATCATCACCCACTGGTTTGCCCCACCTCATATTATACCCTTGGTGGAGATTGTGCCGGGACCGCGTACCAGCCCTGAGACTGTTGGGATAGTCAAGAAGATATTAGATAACCTGGGCAAGCAGACAATTGTGCTTAACAAGTTCCTTCCCGGTTTTATTGCCAATCGATTGCAGGCAGCCCTCAGCCTTGAGGTCTACCATCTCCTGGACAACGGGTATGCTACTCCGGAGGACATTGACCGGGCCACAAAGGCAAGCTTTGGCCTGCGCATGCCTATTCTGGGGTTAGTAAAGCGAGTAGATTTCACAGGGTTGGACCTGGCTCAGAAGGCCCTCCGCAACAAGTCATATGGCCCCCCGCCGGTTAAGGGGCGGTCTGAGGTAGTTGATTTGATGGTTTCTCAAGGAAGGTTGGGGGTAAAAGCCGGCAAAGGCTTTTATGATTACGGAGACACACCAATCGAGGAAATCTTAAGGGAAAGAGACTTGAAGCTTCTCAAATTGAGAAGTTTTTTATTTGACCTGGGTGAGCTCGATTGAGCTGCTGCGGTATTTCTAATGAAAAGAACAAGAGCCATGGTCCTGACCGGGCCGCGTAGATTAAAAATGCAGGAATTTGACCTTCCTGATGTGGGAAAAGAGGATGGCATCCTCAAGCTTGAGTTGATTGGTGTTTGCGGATCAGACCCGGGGATCTACAAGGGTAAGACCCGTGGAGCTCCTAGGCCCTATCCTATAATCCTTGGTCACGAAATAGTTGGCCGCGTGGAAAGGATGGGTCTTTCGGCAAAAAAGAGGCACGGTGTAAAGGAAGGGGATAGGGTCATCATTGAATATGCCTTTGGATGCGGTCAATGCCGAGCCTGTATGGCTGGCAGGTACACACTCTGTGAAAGGTTTTATACATATGGATCAATGATATCATGCAAGGAGCCCCCCCATCTTTTCGGCGCTTATGCAGATTATCTCTACATTCATCCCAGGGCCATGGTGCACAAAATTGGCGAAAGCATCTCTCCTGAAGTGGGCGTCTTAATCAGCGCTGTCCTGGGCAATGCCATACGCTGGCTCAGCATCATCGGGAATGTCTCAATCGGCCAGACTGTGGCCATTGTTGGACCTGGTCAGCAGGGCCTGGCCGGAGTTATAGTAGCAAAGGAATCGGGCGCCGGGTCGATCATTGTGGTTGGGCTTTCAAAGGACAAAGAAAGGCTGGGAATGGCACGTCGCTTTGGAGCGGATCTGGTCATAAATGCGGAAGAGGAAGATCCGGTAACGTTAATTTCCGAGGTAACTAATGGAACTATGGCCGACCTGGTCATGGATGTGAGTGGACACCCAACAGGCGCTTCCATGGCCTTAGCCCTGGCGGGCACTGGTGGCACAGTTGTCCTTCCGGGTCTTTACGGCCCCGATACAAAAGTTCCGCTCTTGCTTGATAGGGCGGTCTTAAAGGAGCTGAGATTGCTCGGTGCCTTTTCCCATGATTTTCGAGCGGTTGATGCGGCCATAAAATTGGCGGGTCAAGACAAATACCCATTAGCGGAAATGATAAGCCACAGGTTTCCCCTGAAACGAGCAGAAGATGCTATAAAGCTTGTGGGAGGTGAGGTAGAAGGGGAAACGCCCTTAAAAGTTGTTCTTGACCCCGCATTGTAATAAATCAATTTTCAAATTTGCTGGCTTATTTTGCATTTTGAATATTGAATACCCGCCTGCCATGCCAAGGTGCTTAGGGATGGAGTAACAATTGCTGCACTAATATCAACATCGACGCGCTATCACGAATCTGCCCAAAGGCATTACGGGCAGGTCGAACAACGAATATCGAACCGTAGAAGTTTTTGAAAGGAATAAGGTGGGAATAGAAGCTATTACACTGAATTATTGAGAAATCACCTGCATATTTTCCCAGATCATTGAATAGCCCTGCCCACGACCAACGCACATGGTCGTCAGCCCATACTTAGCATCAGGATATTCTTTGAAAAGCCCGGCCAAAAAGGCTACCAAACGAGGACCCGATGAGGCCAGGGGGTGGCCATAGGCAATGGCACCTCCCCATTTATTAACTTTTGGATCATCCCATTTCATACCAAATCGGTCAATGCAGTAAAGCGCCTGGACAGCGAATGCCTCGTTTAGCTCGATGATGTCTATATCATCCATAGTCATTCCTGCCTTTTCAAGAACTTTTTTAGTGGCAGGTACCGGCGCTGTCCCCATGATGGTGGGATCCACTGCCGCCACAGCAGAGGCAATCCATCTCATCTTTGGTCTGATGCCCAGTTGCTCTGCCCTCCTCTTACTCATTAGCAAAACAGCCCCTGCCCCGTCGTTTAGTCCTGAAGCATTGCCGGCCGTGGCTCTTCCGTTTTCCTTGAATGGTGTCTTAAGCTTTTTCAGGCCTTCCATTGTGGTATCCGGCCTGGGGTGCTGGTCGCGATCTGCCACAATCCTGGTTCCGTCAGAAAGTTCCACCTCGACAGGGATGATCATATCTTTCATCTTGCCGGCTTTAATAGCATGATCGGCCTTTCGTTGACTCTTAACGGCATAGGCATCTGCCATCTCCCTGGTAAGCTCCGGGAAACGGTCATGAATGTTCTCTGCTGTCATTCCCATGTTAAAGGCCGACGGCCCACCCATCACCTCTTCGGATCTTGGGTGAGGATCACGCATAAACCCCATTGGTACGTGCCCCATATGTTCCACACCACCGGCAACAAGGCAGTCAGCCATACCGCATGCGATGTATGTAACACCATAACCGATGGCCGTAAGGCCTCCTGCGCACATACGGTCTATTGAGCAGCCCGGGATCTCATAGCCCCAGTCAGCAAGCATTGTGACCAGTCGGCCAAGGCTACCGCCCTGCTCCTTCATTTGATTGGTCACTCCCCAGATACTGTCTTCAATCATATCCGGACTTACCTTCGGGTTCCGTTTTATAAGGGCCTTTAGTAAGGGAACCACCAGATCCTCGGCCCTGGTCTTCCAGAAGATCCCTTTTTCGCCAGCCCTTCCAAAGGCCGTTCTAACGGCGTCAACGACTACCACGTCGTTCAATTCTCTCCGCATGAATTAACACTCCTTTTTTTCAAGCTTCCGGCTTTTTAAGCTTTTGGTAATAGGATTGAGAAAGATAAATGGCTGCCAAAGGATTGTGACCAGTTACACGGTCTTTGACTGCCAGAACAGTATTGGGGGCCTCGGCGTATTTAAAAAATAGCGAATCATGCCCCACGCAAAGCCCCAACAAGATATTGAACTCGGTTTTTTCATTATTAAGCAACCTGGCCTGGAAGATTGGGTTGCACATGGCTTCATCAGTGCCCTGAAATATTTTATCCTTGTCCTCTATGCCGATATTTTCTTTAGAGGTCCTGCCTGCCTTGCAAACCACGGAAACCACTTCAAAACCATGAGCCCTAAAAATTTCATCTACTACCCTGGCCTCTTTTGCAAGACCTATGCAGAAAACAAATCCCAGGCGTTTGTATCCCATCTTTTTGGCAAACTCACATATCTCTACAATGCGAGTCTTTGCGGGCTGCATCATATATGGCCGCTGGTGGCGATTGGCATAACATTCAGCCTCCTGCACAGAAGCCTGGTGGGCAAACTCCCATACGCCCTGCGCTTCGTACTCCGCATTGGCTTTGGCCAGGATATCTTCGCGTGTTAAAGTGGGGCAACCCTTTGAACCAGTTCCTTGTTCTGTATAACAAATTCTCTCATGTATTCCCAGCTTGCAGGAGGCACAGGATGGAAGCGAGTTCCGTTTGTTCTTTTTCATTAAAAGCTCCTTATTTTTGTCTCTATGTTCTCCACATCTCTGCGTGATATTTATTAGTTTTATTCTATCTCACGCCCGCCCGCTCCGCTCCCTAAAGCCCGCAGAGATCGCAGAGTTTTTTTGTTTTTTTAACCAAATAAGTTCTTTTCTCTGCATGTCTCTGTGTGGAATTATCAGTTGCAAATTTCAGGATTATGGTGGCGTCAATGGCTATGGGAAGTCCCTCGCTGACCGCAACTGGATTTTATGTCTAGTTGTTCGATCTTTGAATAAGTGGTACCAAAATAAGGTTCAATGCCTCTATTCGCTTCAAAGGAGAGAGAGCAAACATTTTGATATTGTCTGGTTATTGTCTAACCATCTTAGCGCCCATATCAAAGGCCTTGAGATTGACATCCAGCTTACTGGCAGGCAGAGTGGTTATGATCACCTCCTTGAAGTCTTGCCGGTCAATGGGGAATTCAAGCATCCTGGATGCTGCCCCTATCATAATGATATTTGCCAATATGGAATTCCCCAGTTTTATTGCCTCATCTGTTGCACTGATGAACAAGGCGGTAGATGATAATTCCGCAAGCGTTGCTCTAATCGCTTCTATGGAAGGATAATCCAATTCCCCTGCAATAACACCCACGGGATAGATCGGACGTGTATTAGCCAAAACCTTTACTTCCTGATTGCCATAACTCATCAGAACCCTGATCGCCTCCACAGGCTCAAGGGCTACGATGAGATGAGCTTTACCCTTTGGTATCTGAGGACTCCATGTGGATTTGCCAGAAACCCTGACGTGACTCATTACCGATCCACCCCGCTGAGATGCCCCAAATGTCTCTCCTATAGTAACATGGTAACCTTTGCGGACCAGCATATTCGACAATATCTTTGAGCCCAGGACATTTCCCTGTCCCCCCACACCGGTAATGACAATATTATAGGGGTCTTTTATTAATTGGAGCTTTTCCATGTCTCAGGCTGCCTCCTCTATCTTTATTGCCGCCACGGGACAGACATATGAACAAACGCCGCAGCCAACACAAATCACCTCATCAATCCTGGCCTTTTTTTTCTCTTTATCCCATACAAGACCAGGGCACCTGAATATGCGCGTGCATAAGCGATTGCAACCACAGTTTTCACCAAGACATAGGATTTCATCAACGCTCATATTATAGTTTTTCTTGTGTTTCCTATCCGGACTCAAGGCGCATTCCTGTTTCAGGATCAAGACCTTTACACCCTCTTCATCTTCTATAAGCCTGTTAACTGTCTTCCTGGTTTCCTCCAAATCAAAGGGGTCTCTTATCTCCACCCTGGCACCGATGGCCTCACATACCCTGGCAATATCAATATCTGGGACCACATCCCCCATTGCATTAATCGCCAGGCCAGGATGGGATTGAAATCCAGTCATGGCCGTACCACTATTATCCAGTACGACAAGCGTGATATTCGAGTTGTGATGCACTGCATTGATAAGGGCCGGAATGACAGCATGGAAAAACGTGGAATCCCCACAAACTGCCAATACCGGTTGATCCATGCCAAACTGTGCCAGTTTCCCAAACCCACTAGCGAGTCCTGCCCCCGATCCCATGGCATGCAAGGTTTTGGTGGTGCTGAATCCACAGGGCAAGCGGGCCATGGCATAACAGCCAATATCACCACAGACAAACCCCTTCCGGTTGTCCATTTGAAGGGCATTATGGATGCTCCAGAAGGATGCACGGTGAGGGCAGCCCGAACAAAATGTCCTTTCCCTATCAGGTATTGCAGTAAGAGTCGGCAGTTCGAGCTTTCTTTCATACTCCGGGGACATGGCCATATAATCGATTCCCAGGACTTTACTCAGGGCCGATATCACAAGATCAGAGTTCAGCTCTCCAGCCATGGGTATAGTCCCGTCATTCTTGCCATAAAAGGTCTTTACTCCGATTTCCTTAGCCTGTTCGGCGGCCAGAATCTTCACATTCTCTTCCAGAAAAGGCAGGACCTCCTCCACGATCATTATCTTGTCAGTCGTGAAGAGGTGTCTTGTGAGCAGCTTCGGCGGCAATGGCCATGTAGTGCCCAACTTCAACAGACCAACCCTGTCTTCAATCCCTAATAAACTAATGGCCTCTATGGAGTAAAGATTCCCTGCACTACTGGTAATGATCAGCAGCTCGGGTTTTTCTGGTCCAAGATAGGTATTAAAAGGACTATCTTCAAAGATTTCCCTGGCCTTCTTTATTTTCTCCTGTTGCAGACTATGCTTATAGCCCACGGGCGTACTCTCAGCCGGACCTACATCCGAGTCAAGCACAGGACCATGGTATTTGAACTCAGCATGCCTTTCAACTTCTGGAAGTCTACCAAGCCTGACATTCCCGCTGGCATGTGACACACGAGTTACGCTTCGCACAACGACCACGTTTTTGATCTCTTCCGAGAGCTGAAAGGCCCATTTGGTCATATCTTTCGCCTCCTGGAAATCTCCCGGCTCCAGAAGTGGAATCTCGAACATCCTGGCAAAATGGCGTGATTCGCCCTCGTTCGAACTGGATAAAGCCCCTGGGTCATCACAGGTTACCAGGACCATACCCCCTCTGGTTCCAGAGAGACCAAGATGCAATAAAAAGTCTGATGCCACATTAACTCCATTCTGTTTCATAGCACACAGAGATCTGAGATTGGCAAAGGACGCTGCGGCAGCAACCTCCAGTGCCACTTTTTCGTTGGTTGACCACTCAATATACAGGTTTCTTTCTCTGGCTATTCTGGAAAGGCTCTCAATGATTTCTGAAGAAGGGGTACCTGGATATCCACTGGCAACGCTCACCCCTGCCTCTAATGCTCCGCGTGCAATGGCCTCATTTCCCATGAGCAAATGTTGAACTTCCTCATTTTGGTCTAATAAATCTGACATCTTGACCCCCGTTTCGTATGAAAAGAGTGCCCTACAATCTCGAAGTTACAATAAATGTAATAGTTCACCTACAAAAAAGCCTTTAGACAGGATTACAGGATAAACAAGATTAAATTAATCCAGCCCATCCTTGCTTGCCCGCCTATAGGAGGGTTAGTCTTGTTAAAAAATGGACAGCTTAAATTGTACCAATAAATGCAATCACTCAAAAAGCGTGCGAAGCACTGGGTCACGGCTGTCCAGATATAAGAGGTTACCGGAGCTGCCACTTTTTTCAGCCAAGTTTTTTACTGCCACTCTCTTTTTGTTCATTGAAGCCTTTTTCAGTTTATCAAGGTTCTCTTCTGGTACATCCTGGAATTCAAGAGCACCTCTGGACCTGGCAAGTTCTATGAGTTCAAGTCCGACTTGTGTCCTTACAATCACCTGATTCCATGATCTGGCCACTTCCCAGCCTTCGGGTAGTCGTGCAGAGCCAACAGAGACATCACTAAACTCGGCGGTCATGTCAGAGCAGTAGAGGCATGCCTCCTTGATACAAGGATTGACATCATCTAAGGGAATCTCAATTGTTCCATTTTTTGTATAAACCTCTATAGAATGATATCTGCTCGGAGGAATATCCATGCCGGTAATGGTGTTCAGATCTGTTTTTTCGCGCAAGAGATCAACGATCTTACGCCACGAGAGGGCCCAGCCACAGAACAGACCGATGACGAGCCTCAGTTTGTCAATATTACTGTCATCGGCAGCGATTGGTTTGATGCGCATCTTGGCGAGGGCAAGGGCCTGGCACGGTGTTGCCACCACACCAATTTTATTGGATTCGCCCGTGGCTGTCCTGTTAAATTCCGCGACCGTTGGAGAGACAACAAACTTGCTTTTTCCTCGCTTTTTTACTTCAGAAGGCGTCTTAACAGACACGCCGTTTGGCAGAAAATTTTCCTGGGCATCAGCAATGACAGCCGTATCTATAATGCCTTCCTTCATTGCCAGGGCCATGAGGGCTGTTACTGTTCCTCCATGCTGTGCCTTTTTGCGCACCTGTTCATCAGTTGCTCTTGTGATATAAAACTCTTTAACCGCACCTATCTCTGGAGTCAAATCCGCTTCATCAAATGAAGTATTCCGCAAGGTCTCGAGGTCCGTTGGAGTCCTTGGACAAAAAGCATAACATCTGCCAGCTTTCATATCACAATGATGTAGAATAACAGTATTGTCATTATATGATACTTGGTAAGGACAAAGACCCACACAGGCTCCGCAACCAGTGCAAAGATTTGCATCCAAAACCAAGCCCTGAAGCTCCTTTTGGCCCCCGATCTGATTCTTGTCTTCCATCCCCACTGACCTCCTGTTAACGAAAAAAACTTCAATAAGGTGAATATGTTACTCAGGCCGCCGTGCCCCACCTTTGCAACCAGGTTTCCTTGACCTCTGGGTTGAGCCCATACAGGGGCCACTCTCCCCTCAGGGCCATGGCTACCTGCGTCATCGGTTTGTAGAAAAGCTCTGCGTCCGAGGTGGTGGAGTAGAAGGCGCTGTGCCCGGTGAGAATGACATTGGGCATTTTTATAAGCGGGTTGTCGGCTGCTATAGGCTCCTCCACCGTCACATCAATTCCTGCACCTGCGATGATGCGACAGTTTCTTAAAGTTTTGAATACCCGCCGATTGAAAGGTTGCCTGGAAACAACACCGATTATTGCGTCGGCATCCTTAGTGTTACTGATAATCTCATCCTCATTTAGCCACACGCCCTTGAACAGCGTGGCATCCAGGGATTCGAGCAGTGCCTCTCCGTGGTCTACACCAGACAAAGCATACGTATGAACGACCTTAAAGCCCATTGTCTACCTCCTTTTGGTGGCACTCTCATTTTCATTTCATGAAAGGGATTATTCAATCGTCAGGAGGAGACCATGCAGGACCAGAGATAATCCTTCTACAACATTCGACAAAAACCTAGCTGAAAACGACATTCGGCAGCCAGGTGGCAATCTTTGGGAAGATCATGACTAGGGCCAATCCTGTTGATTCAACGATGGTAAAGGGGATCACTGATCGGTAGATATCTCCCATGGTTATGGAAGGTGGAACAATTCCCTTGAGGTAAAAAAGGTTGAAGCCGAATGGTGGTGTCATATAGCCGATTTCCATGTTAATGGTAAAAAGGATCCCGAACCAGACGGGGTCGAACCCATAGGCCTTAACCACCGGCAGGAAGATGGGCACGCAGATCATCATGATGCCGGCCGGGTCCAGGACCATGGCCAGCAGGAAGATCACGATCTGGATGAAGATGATGGTGCCCCAGGGACCGCCGGGAATGTACTGCATGAAGTCCTCGATCAAACGGGAGGCCCCCATACCGTGGTATGCCGCACTGAAGCAATAGGCCCCGAAGAGGATCCACATGATCATGCCGGTGAGGCGGAAGGTCCTGATACATGACTCCGCGATCAGACGCCAGGTCAACTGCCGGTAGACGACCGCCGATATGAGCGCTCCCAAAACGCCCATCCCCGCCGCTTCGGTAGGCGTGGTAATTCCGCCGATGATCGAGCCCAGAACCATCAGCACGATCATGATCGGAAGAAGCACCGCCTTGAGCGCCTTGAGTTTGCGCGGCCAGTCGCCCCTGTCCTCGGGGGGCAGCGCCGGACCGAGGTGGGGCTGGATCATACAGCGTATGGCGATGTAGCTGGAAACCAGAACGAGCAGCAGCAGACCCGGCATGACCCCGCCCGCGAAGAGCTTGCCGACCGATTCGCCGGAAATGAGCGCGTAGAGAATCATGATGACGCTCGGGGGGATAAGGATACCCCAGCCCCCGCCCGAGTTGATACAGCCCACAGCCATCAGCTTGTCATAGTTGCGCTTCAGCATCGAAGGTAGTGCTATGGTCCCCATGCTTACAACCGCCGCTCCAGAGATCCCGCACATGGCCGAAAAGATGGCGCAGATGACAACCGTTCCAATGGCCAGGCCTCCCTTTACCGGCCCGAACCAGAGATACATCATATCATAGAGGTCGTTGGCCGTTCCGGAGCGTTCGAGGAGCATGGCCATGAAAATAAAGAGCGGGATGGCCACCAGGGTGAATTTGTTCATGGCGCCCCAGGACTGGGCGGCGACCATGTAGAAGGCTTCCGGCCCCCAGGTTAAATAGAGGAAGACGACCGAAACACCTCCCAGTACAAAGGTTAGGGGCAACCCGAGTAGGAGAAACACCAGGAGCGAAAAGAAAAAGAGGAGCGTCAACCATTCGATACTCATAGCGTCTCCCTTTCTCCAGCATCGCCGGGCGTTAACTGGGTGCCGGTTATGAGCGTGAGGATATCGCGGATCAGTTTGGCGAAGCCCTGCATGAGCAGGAGAAAGGCGCCGATCGGGATCATCATCTTGGCCGGGTAGAGGGGCACTCCCCAGGCCGAGTTGGAACGCTCCCAGATGGAGAGGGATTCCCAGGCCAGGGAACCGCCGTATACGAGCATCATCCCGCAGAACAGGAGGAAAAGAACGAAGGTGCAGATATCGATAATGGCCCTGGCCCTCGTGCTAAAACGGCTGAAAACGATGTCCACATTCACATGCCCTCCCCAGCGCATGATATGCCCGCCGGAGAGGATAATGTACGTTCCGAAAATCAGCTGGGTGAGTTCATTGCCCCACACGGTGGGGGCATTGAAGAAGTAACGGCGAATGACCTCGCTTAAGACCAGGAAAAACATGAACAGGACACCGAACGACAGCACCTTGCCCACCCAATCGTTTAGCGCGTCCACATATCCAAGAACGGCTATCAGCTTGCGCACTCCTTTTCTCCCTATCGGGGGCACCCCGCGCCCGCCCCGAGCCGGTGGAGTTCACTCCGGGCTTCGGAGCAGGCCAGGTGTCCTGAATGGGCCTGCGGTTGCAGGCGTTAAACGGTTCGGTTGCCGCTAATGCGGGGTCTTGTTACTTGATTCGACCCATCATTCGATTGAAGTCCTTGAGCATCCCTACCGCCTTGGCGCACTGCGGTCCTTTCTGGGCAACCTCGTCCCATATTTTGAGGGCCGCGGTTTGCATCTTGGCGTATTCCTCGGGGGGCAGCGTGATGAGCTCCACACCTTGCTCTTTTACGACCTTACTCAGGGACTTGTTTTCCAGATAGATGTACTCATTGGTGCGCAGCCAGAATTGCTCTTCGAGGGTCGTGGTCAGGATCTCCTGTAGATCTTTGGGCAGTTTATCAAAGGCCTTTTGATTAATCAGCCAGATGTCAGTGCCGGCTACATTTAGGGCCGGCCGTAAGTGGTACTTGTTGACTTCATAGAACTTCATACTGTAGCTTCCCTGCACAGCGCCCCAGTGGGCTCCGTCTACGACTCCCGAGGCAAGGGCCGCATAGATTTCGCCGCCGGGTATCTGAGAGGCCGCAGCTCCGATGGAAGTGAGGAATTTCTGCAGGATACCTGAAGACCGCAGCTTCAAACCCTTGAAGTCTTCGAATGTTCGCACCGGTTTCTTGAGGGAAAGTTCAGTGGGATAGACCTTGTCGGTAAAGTATAAGAGACCGTGTTTGGCGAACTCACCCTTGAGCATCTTTTCGAAACCGAGCCATTGGTGAAAATAGGCCGCTTCCCATACTTCGCCGAAGTTCAGCGGGAGTCCGGAGGCCACATTCAGCAGCGGAACCTGGGCCATGTCGTAGGCCGAGGATGTGATGGCGATCGGCACCATTCCACGCTTTACTGCGTTGAAGTTTTCCTTGCCGGGTACAAGGGCGCCAGCAGGGTAGGGTTCGATGATGAGCCTGCCGTTGGTGCGTTCCTTGAGGCGTGCCGCGACTACCTGCAGGCTGTCTTTGTACGAGGAACTGGCCATAGGCCAGTGAGCCGGGCATTTCCAACTAATTACTTCGTCTGCTGCCATTGCCGGTTGATCGGAAACCATCAAAATGCCCGTAGAAAACAGAACCGCCATACATATTGAAATAAGACCAAAGACTTTTGCCGATTTTTTCATTGTTTTACCTCCTTTTTGTTATAGGTGAAGTTGATAAAAAAAGGATACCTATGTTCTATAAACCCTATATCACCCCCTCTCTTATATCCTCCCTTCGCATCCCAAAAAAACTGAAAACTTCAATGCCCTTACACCTCCTTTTTTGATTCCCCGCTTTAGGCCCTTCGCAGCTATTACCATACCTCTTTTAATGAGTACTGGATTTACTTACCTACCTTTAAATACAGGTTTCCGTTTTTCGATAAAGGCCCTGGCGCCTTCCTTTTGGTCCTCAGTTCCACACAAATAGCTCCAGTGATAGGCTTCTACTTCAAGGCCTTCTGAGAGCGTCATATTAAGGCCCCTATTAATGGCCTCCTTGGCCGCCCTGACTGCCAAAGGAGGCTTGCTGGCAATAAGCTCAGCCATTTCCATAGCCTCATCCAAGAGTTTTTCTGGTTCCACAACCTTATTTACCAGACCTATGCGCGCTGCCTCTTCTGCGCTGATGAATTGTCCCGTAAAGATCAATTCCTTGGCAATTCCCTCGCCCACCAACCTGGGAAGCCGCTGAGTTCCGCCACCGCCTGGAATTACCCCCACATCTATCTCCGGCTGCCCTAACTGGGCTTTGGACGAGGCGATTCGTAGGTCACAGCACATGGATAGCTCTAACCCTGCGCCGAGACAATATCCATTGATGGCGCAGATAACCGGTCTCTCAAATTTCTCAACTTTCAGGTACAGTTGCCTGCTTTTTTTTAATCTCGCCTTTGCTTTTTCCTGTGTGAGTTCTGGAAACGACTTGATGTCCGCGCCTGCCATAAAGGCCTTTCCCTTTCCGGTAAGGATAACTACCCTTATCTCATCTTTTTTCGACTCCAGCTCATCCAGAATAGCCAACAGTTGCTCTCTCAGCTCCGTGGTCAGAGGGTTCATAGGCGGATTATCAATAGTAATAGTAGCAACAGCGTTATCTGTGGTATACGTTACCAGTTTGTCACTCATCTTTCTTATTCCCCCTTTTCAATCGGCCGGGCCAAGCTTGTTTCCCCTGTCATCATATCTGTACCAGCCTATGCCTGTTTTTCTTCCTAATTGCCTTGTTTTCACTTTTCGTTGAAGTAGCATAGGCGGATGAAACTTCTCATCCTGGGTCTCCTTATACACGGCACTCATGGCGTTAAAGCCCACATCAAGCCCCGCCATGTCCGCCGTCTCGAAAGGCCCCATGGGTCTTCCAAAACCCAGTCGCATGCCTTTGTCAACATCTTCAACGCTGACCACACCTGCCTCAACAAGCTTAATCGCCTCAATGGTGCTCGGAAAATTGATCCTATTGAGGGCAAAACCGGCCACGTCTCGGTTTACTCGTATCGTCTCCTTTCCGAAGCTTCTGCCCAGGTGCTCGGTTGTTTCCAGGGTTTCATCCGATGTGAGTAATCCCCGGACAATCTCCACAATCCTCATTAGAGGAACTGGGCTAAAAAAATGAGTCCCCACAAATTTAGAAGCCCTTCGTGTGGCTTCCGCAATATTGGTTATGGGGATTGCAGACGTATTGGTAGCGAATATGGTATGCTCGGGACAAATCTTCTCCAGTTCGGAAAACAGCTCTCTCTTTGCCTCCAGATTTTCAATAATCGCTTCAAAGACAAAATCGGCATCCTTGGCCCCGGCAAATCCCGTGGTTCCCTGAATCCTTTCAATGATTTCATCCACAGTGCCTTGGGCTTTTCCCTTTTCAACCAGTTTACCAACCGACCATCGTATATTTTTCAGACCGTTCTCAACAATCTCATCCGTAAGGTCCCTCATGACCACCTCATATCCTGCCTGAGCACATACCTGGGTGATACCGCCCCCCATCAGCCCTGCACCTGCTACAAATATTTTTTTGATCTCCATTTTCTAAAACCTCCTCATTGATTCGCCTATTTTTGCAAAATGAGCTCCACCCCGATAGCAAACACATGACCACAATGCCATCGTGAATATTCCAGATCGTGTTATCGAATGGGGCATTGCACACCTGAAATGTCTTGATGATACCTTCCTAACACATTCCATGTTATACTCCTTGCCCATAGCATCTTTTTGCTATAAGAATCGTTGTCGTTCCAGTTTGAGCGATTTCGCCTCTCTGGTTAAACATCTCTTTTTCAAAGGTGAGTATACCTCGGTCTGGCTTGGAACTTTCACGCATTTCCTTAACGACCTGTTCAACATGAACGGTATCACCGATATATATGGGCAACTTAAACTGCCACGTGAGTTCAATGAAGGCTAAGATACTTTCCTCAGTCAATTGATAAGCCAACCCAGAATGGATAATCGTTCCCAGAAGTCCATGCGCAATGCGTTGACCGTATTTTGTGCTCGCTGCATACTCGGCGTCTGTGTGTAGGCGATTGTGATCCCATGAAAGCTCTGCGAAGTTCACCACGTCCGCTTCCGTAACGGTTCGCGCCTTGGTCACAAACTTCTGACCCATATAGAAGTCGTCAAAATAAAGAGACTTGAAAATTTCTCTTGCTGCATTCCCTGAAGACTCAAAATGCTCGTCCATTTTTTAATCCCTATTCAGGCATCAAGAAATTCTCTTATCAAAAAGCATTGCGTAAAGCCTATTATATTCTCGCAGGCAGAAGTTGTGTTTTCGCTAAGGATTAGTCTTTCGTCATACCCGCAATCTTCCGAGCGATATCTTTGCGTTTTTCTATGTCGTACTGGGAGGTTATGGCTATCTTTTCCATCCTTGGTGACCCGCCACCGTGTAGAGCTCCAAAACAGGAAACCCCTCCTTTGCCGGAACAGGCAACGTCTCCTATATGTCGCCACAGTTGTGCCTGGTTTTCCGGAGACATGCTACTGCTTCTTGTCGTATATTTTTTGGCGAATTCCTTAACCTCTGGATTGACAAATTCACCTTCATAGGGGAATGTGGCCGGTATCCCTCCGGAAATATCCGCCAGCATTTCCATTTCGTGATAGATGGCCTCACCGGTCAAGCAACGACCAACATTACAAAAAATCGAGTCGGGGATATAGTTGCCGGGCCCATAGGGTCTAAAACCAACACCGGGAATATAGAGTTCCGGCTTACCCAGTTCCGATGCAGTGAACCCGGCTGCGTAACCCAGTTCACTGACCATAATTATTTCTGCAAACTTATCTGTTACATGCTTCGCTTTTGCAATACCGTTAGCATCCGCTGCAAGGGCGCAGGTGCCGAGCATAATATCACCTAAAGCCGGTTTGCACCCAGAATAACTATGACGGTGAAAAAGGGCAAAGAGCAGTGCCAAGATCCCCCCGTGTTTATATTCTCCACAGAGAAAAACCCTTTCCCATGGAATAAATACATCATCAAAAATGACGTAGGAATCACAGCTTCCAGCATTGAATCCTTTCGGAAAGTGTTTTCGGTCACGGTAGTTGTGTAAGGTCAACAGGTGCTTTACTCCGTCCCAATCGCCCGGTACAGCAAACGAAACAGCATAGTCCTTATCCTCTTCCTTAAGCGCCCGAGTGGGCACAACCAGTATTTCGTCTGCAATAGCCGCCTCAGAGATGTGCAGCTTACAACCTCGCACCACAATCCCATCACTTTTTCGTTCAACCACATGGACATAAGAGTCCGGATCTGATTGCTCACTGGGTCGTTTCATTCTTTCGCCTTTTACATCCGTTTGCGCACAACATCCAACGAGATCTTCAGTCTGAAAGCGTATAAGCCACCTTTTGAAATTTTCGTGATATTCGGTTGCTCCATTATTCTCCTTGTCTGCTTCATATGAAACTGTGTAAATGGCATTAATGGCATCTACTCCCATACAACGCTGAATGCACCCGCCCACGACACGACAGATCATACGGGTCATATCTTGCTTTTTATGGAGATCTTCTGTCGTTTGATGAACATGACAAAATCGATTAATCTTCTCCCCGGTTAAATGAGATGTTGCTGTCATCAGGTCTTCCTGTTCGCGGCCCAGAGCGAGATCAAAGGTTGTGCCCATCACATTGGTAGTTGGTGTGAGTCGCTCGTCGTTACGGCCAATCTTCTCCCCACCGACATAAAGATTCGTTTTCATCTTGTATATACCTTCAAGCCACTGTTCTTTGGTTCGCATTAATCTCTCCTTCTTAAAGTTTAAATATTATCGTTTATTAGGGTTTTTTAATACCCCGTCCGCTTGCGTCGAAGCAGTTGATTCCTTTTCGCCTCACCAAGAGAAATAATTCAGAAGGTTACAATCAAATAACCAAGGGATTTTTTATCATATCAACCCAAGCGTTTCCCTTGCTTCCTGTGGTGATGCGGGTTCCTTATCCAATATGTTTATAATATTGACTGTCTTTTCCACAAGTTGCGCATTGCTTTTGGCATGGGTTCCTCGGCTCAGGTAGTAATTGTCCTCGAAACCCACCCTCACATAACCCCCGAGAAGTACGGCCTGAGCAACCATGGGGAAACTGGCGGGGCCTATTCCAAATCCCGCCCAGATTGCATCAGAGGGGAGGGCTTCTTTCATCAGCAGCATATTCTTGGGGGTTGCAGGTATTCCCCACTGAATGCCTAAGCACAATTGAAAGATAGGGGGACTTTCAACAAGCCCTTTTTGCAGAAGGCTGCGGCCGATTTCTATATGCCCCATATCAAAAACTTCCAACTCAGGTTTAACGCCAGCCTCTTTGATACGTTTGGCCATGGCTTCAACATGTGGCACAACATTTGCGAAAACGCGCGGTCCAAAATTCATTGAACCTATATCCAGTGAACACAATTCCGGTTTGAGTTTCACGATATGTTCAGTTCTTCTTTCAGGTGAACTCCAGGTGGTCCCAAAGCCGAGACCCACAGGATTCGAGTCGTCGGGGATTATCCGTGCGCCAGCTCCGGTAGTCAAATTAATGACCATATCTGACTCTTCCCTAATCCTTTCCACCACCTCTTGGTACAATTCAAAGGCCATGGACGGTTCGCTGGTCACAGGGTCTCTCACATGAATGTGCGCCACGGCTGCACCGGCTGCACAGGCTTCCAGCGCACTGGCAGCAATCTCTTTTGGGCTAACAGGTAAGGCCGGATGTTTTGACTTATCGCCCAGACTTCCTGTCACGGCTACTGTGATGACAACCTTTTCATTCATATGCTCAACCTATGGCATGTCTTGAATATAGCACACGCCGTATCTATTAACGTGTTTTTACCCTAAAGAGGCATATTGTTTTTTCACTTCCTTTTTTAAGATTTTCCCCGAGCCGGTCTTGGGAAAAGGTTCTTTGACGATTTTTATAATTCGCGGATATTTGTAAGGTGCCACTCTCTCCTTAACATAGTTTTTAATGGTATCGGTATCCACTTGGGCCCCTTCTTTCAGGAAAACGACTGCTGCCACCTCTTCTCCGAGATCCTCATGGGGAATGCCAAAAACAGCGGCCTCCAAAATATCAGGGATCTGATAGAGCACTTCTTCTACCTCTCGAGGATACACGTTGTATCCTCCTCGAATAACTAATTCTTTTTTCCGATCAACGATATATATGTAATGGTCCTCATCCATTCGGGCCATGTCCCCGGTATAAAGCCAACCATCCTTAATCGTGGCTCTTGTTTCCTCAGGACGATTCAAATATCCCTTCATTACGGCTGGTCCATTAATAAGCAACTCTCCAACCTCTCCCTGTTGTACGTCATCTCCGTTATTATCAACAATTCTTGCACTGAATTCTGGAATGGGAAGGCCAATGGAGCCAGGTTTGGTGACCTTTTCATAAGGGTTTTCAACGCACACCGGTGCTTCCGTAAGACCATATCCCTCATGGATCTCCGTTTTGAAAAGTGTTTCAAACCGTTTTAGAAATTCTACTGGCAAGGAGGCACCACCGGATATACAAAACCTCAAAGAGTGGCGCTTTGGTGGATTTTCGGAAGTAACCTGGATTAAACGATTGAGCATAGTGGGAACGCCAAAAAAAATGGTCTGTTCTTCTTGTTCTATAACCTCGATAACTTTTTCAGGATCAAAATGAGAAAAAAGCTTTATGGTGAACCCCAGATACATTGAGACATTCATTACGCTGGTTATTCCGTATACGTGATAAAGGGGAAGAACTCCGATAACCACAGTCTTTGGGTCTAATTCACCACGCATTTCAGCAAGTATCTTGGCATTACGGGCCAGATTTCCATGGGTCAGCATAACGCCCTTGGGAACCCCTGTCGTCCCGGAGGTGTAAATGATGTTCAGCGTGTCGTTGTCATCTGCCGGGTAGGTGGGAAACTCCTTCTTAACAGAATAGACCTTTTCCAGATCCATAAAATCTTGACCTTGTTCTACCCCCAATGCAAACCTTAGTGAGGTCCCACCAAGTTTGTTCATGACCTTGCGAACTTCCCCCAAGTAAGGCTCCGCTCCGATAAAGGCCTTTGGTTGTGCATCAGTGAAGATGTGTTCTAATTCATGCATCCGGTAGAGAAAATTAACAAGTACCAGTTCAGCTCCGAGCTTGGCTAAACCGTAATAAACTGTGATCTGGTGTATACCGTTCGGCATCATAACCAAACAGCGATCTCCCGGGCCCAATCCCAAATCGCTGAGGCCTTGAGCCAGACGGCTGCAGGCAATATCCAGTTCTTGGAAGGTTACCTGTTGCCCTTCAAACCTAAGGGCTATTTTATCTGGATAATTTCGGGCCGAATTCTCCAAGAATTGTGATAGGTTCATCCTAAAACTCCCTCCTTTTAGGTTGTCACCCCGGAAAAAGATCACACATCTTTGCCATTCTTATGCTCAACTGTCACGTGGACATTGAGAAGGGGCTTTTTTTCGGGAACCATGATTCCATGTAATATGGTATCCGTGATATCATCAGCAAGAGACAGAAGATCCTCGGGTTTACCCAGTAAACTCTTTCTTATGACCAGATGCTCTATGGTTCCCCATATCATGGCCCGCACAAGATGGGGCTGGAGATCGGACCTGAATTCTCCTGCTTCTATGCCTTCCTCCAGCACCTTTGTCGTAATTCTGGCGGAAGCCTGGACTACCTTATACGCTTCTGTCTTTAAAAAATTACGGTTTCCTTTGAGGATCAGCATGACAACATTGGCGTAATCCTCATTGAAGGTGTACAGGCTTAAGTGACGGTAAATCAGCGTTCTCAACTTGTTGGCCGCACCCTGGATATATTGTAGGATTTCCTGATTTTTGTTCTGATATTCACGGATGGTTTCGGCAGGAATAGAGAATAGGAGATCTTCCTTCGTGGAGAAGTATTCGTAGATAGTGGATTCGGAAACGTGGGCTCCTTTGGAAATCTCAGATATAGTGGCCTCGTGAAAGCCTTTGCCGGCAAAAACCCTCTCAGCGACCTCTAATATTGTCTTTCGTTTGGCTGAGTTTTTGGCTGCTTTCGGCCTTTTTTTTGGATTTTTGGTTCTGGGAGCCACAACACCACACCAGTCGGGTTCTAAGAAACATCATTTAAAAAGCAGGTCCTTGCAAAATTCCTGAATAACCGTTCAATATCATGTGCTTTTTAGGCTGCTTTCACTTTGGCGATTTCATCTGAAGTGCCTTTTTCCGTCCTGGGCACATATAGAGCAGCATTGGCACTGCTTTACAAACATGGGACAAAAGAATCTGACGTGCGCATAAATATGCTAATCAAAGGCGTGACCTGATGTCAAGCACAATTATGGACTACAACTCTGTTAATTGACGTTTTTTTGTATTTTTACTGCAAATTTTACATAAATATATTGATTAACTTTAATGATTAGGATATTTTTCATGGTGCTATCTAAATAATGTGTTTTTGCGGAAGTGGGTATTCGTTACGACGAATTCAAATCCAAATAATTGTAGGCAGACCAAAAAGCCGAAACACAAACCTATCACATATTATCTCATTGCCTCGCAACATGTGCTTTATCCGTAGATAAGCATAGGGTGGAGATCATTGAAGAGCTGAAAGCAGAAATCCTTTGCTGCCTAAGCCTTCGCCTCACTCACCGAATATGATCCCCAAGTCTGGGTTTAGGAGAAATGATGAAGCTAAAAAACAAGGTTGCCGTTGTAACCGGAGCAGGAAGAGGCATAGGTCGAAGTATTGCTTTGGCTTTTGCAAGGGAAGGGGCCCATGTGGTTCTTGCTGCCCGCTCGCGTGATCAATTGGATCAGGTGGCTGAGGAGATCAAGACTATGGGCACGAGGGCTTTGGCGGTCCCTTGTGACGTTTCAGTCGCCCAGGATGTTCAGGCCCTGGCAAAGGTTGTCCGTGATGAATTCGGAAGGCTTAATATTTTGGTCAATAATGCCGGAATATCAAGACGTTCCAAATTCCTGGAATATAAAGATGAAACCTGGCTGGAGGTCATCTTAGTGAATCTTTTTGGAGTTTATCTCTGCACAAAAGCCCTTTTGCCCATGATCCAGCATGCTGGTGAGGGGCGTATCATTATCATGGCCTCCACAGCAGCTAAAAACCCCGTCCCCTTCAATACCGCATACAGTGCCTCCAAGCATGGTTTATTGGGTTTGACCAAATCACTGGCAAGCGAGCTGGCCCTTTCAGGCTACCCCAATATCACGGTCAATGCCATCTGTCCCTTCTTTGTGAACACAGAAATGTTCACCGGTCCTCAGGGATATGTCGCCCAAATGACTAAAAACATGAATCTGTCCGAGGAGGAAGTTACAGAAAAAGCAGTGGCCCGTAACCTGCAAAGTCGCATCTTGGAGCCCGAGGAAATAGCCTCTTTGGCCCTCTATTTGGCCTCAGAAGATTCAAGGGGAATTACCGGCCAGGCAATCAATGTCTGCGGCGGAAATGTATTCCATTAAACGGCGGGCAAGCACTTCGGTTGCGCCCTCCTATCAAAAAACTCACCCCGTTTTGTGAATGGTTAAGTAAAGGTCCATTCGTCTGTTAAAACGTTCATGATCTTATCAATACATGGTCCGGCATGGAACCCTCATGCGTTTTTCCCTGTTGCACCTGGCATGAAATAGTGGCTTGGATCAAAAGCCGGTTTGCCACGGTAACGTTTGGCCAATGACTCCCTAAATTGTGCGAAAAAACTGACATCAGGCTTTAACCCGATGTTTTCCAACTGCCCGATGATTTCCTCCATGGCGACTGGACAGCCCTTAATATAAACCGGCTCTTTAATGTTAGGATCCTTCCGGTTCTTTTTTATCATGCAGTTGCCAAAAAGAATGGTTTTGTTAAATCCAGGGGAAGACCTCATCTTTTTTCCGGTAAGCACCTCAATTCCATCGAAGGGTTTTCCCTTGTAGGCAGATGTGATGAGCATTAACAGGGGATTGTACATTGAGGAACACCCCGTGCAAATCGTCTGATCATACTTTGGAATGCTAATTCCGGATACCCCGAGCTTGTCCCAATTCCTTGGCCCTGTGTTGTCTTCCCGCCAGCTATAATCCCACTTAAGGGATCTCTTAAATTCGTCCGGATGAAGACCTTTCAAAGACAAGGAATCTAAATCCAAAGAACGGTTATTTCTCTTGGCATGGATTGCAATATGCTCAACGGTCGAAGGCTCAAAGCCTGCCATCATCGCGCCAACCACATCAACCGCTAAGGGATCCCGGGACACGATCACAGCATTCATCCGGTGCGCGGTTCCCAAATAGTAGGGTCCTTTCTCAAGACCATAAATACCGTCAAGCACAGTTATAGAGGGAGGGATCATTTCTACGAATAGGGAGCAAAAGTAGTCCAAGGAGATGCTTTCATGATGGCATAACCTTCGGGATTTCAGGTCAATGCACCCTTTGAGGTTCTTGAGCCCAAGGGAAAGTTTCGCCTGGTTATGGGTTTTGAGAACCGGCATATTGATTATAAATTCCGCTTCTAACGCAGCCTTGGAGATATTCAAGGATATACCCTCAAACTCGACAGCTTCAAAGGGCTCCTCGAAAAAGTCAACTAATCTCACCCCATACTTCTTTAATAAGTAAGGGTATCCTAAGGCACTAAAGATCAAACGTGTGCCTACTAACTGATCTTTCTCTTTTTTACCTCTCGGTGCTGATCCTTCGCCTATGATGATATCCTTTACCCCATAGTCCTTTAACAGGATCACCATATCTTCCACCAACCTGGAGGTTGTATAGACTCCGTAAGGTGCGATCGGATACATCGGGTCCCACCCAACCAGGTTTGGTTTGATCAAGACCCGATGCTTTATTTGAAGCTTCTCAAAACCCTTCGCCTCTTCAATCGCTTTAGCGAGGGAATCCGGGGAAGACTCATATTTATTAATTGATACAATCGGTTTTTTCATCTCTAATTAACTATACTCTGACGTTGCAAACCCACCCCGCCCAAAACCGCTGTGAAAAATATCAAACGACTAAAACGCTTCTTTAGGCATTTCTATGATCTCCCGTCCTTCTCTGCCACAGGTATCCAGTCGGGCCATGGTCAAAGGCAAAGTGACTCCAGTATAGTATGTGGCCTGAAGGACCTTCCCCATGTAATATTCGTTTATTTTGCCTTCGTCTATAGCCCGCCGGGCGATCAGGGCAATGTCCAAAAGACGCCAAGCCATGGTTACATCCCCGAAGCACATGAGTGCCGGATAGGTATAGGAGGCCCACTGGAGTGGGTCCGATTTAGATTGGGCCGCCATCTTTTGGGCAACCTCACCCAATCTTAGTGCAGCTTTTGAAAGCAATTGAATTTCACTCCCCAGGGCAGGATGACTCTCGTTCTTTTTGCAAAAGCCCTCCAGTTCGGTCATATAAGCTTTAAAAGGGGCACCCTCATTGATCCGCATCTTTCTGCCCATCAGATCAAGGGACTGAATCCCATTTGTTCCCTCATAGAGAGACATAATCTTGGCATCTCTCAGATACTGTTCCAGGTGGTATTCTTTGCAGAATCCATATCCACCCAGGCACTGGATGGCTACCTCACAGACCCTAAAACCCATATCAGAACAATGGGCCTTTATGATCGGTGTCATAAAATCAAGAAGGGCCTGGTAGTGTGTCTTCTTCTCCCCTTCAGACATCTCAATGGCCAGTTCCGACCAAAAGGCACCCGTATAGATCATGGAGCGCATACCATCCACCATGGCCTTCATCCACAAAAGCATCCGCCGGACATCAGGATGGTCAATGATGGGAACGTATCCCGGCTTTCTGCGAGCGACATCCGTGCCCTGAATGCGTTCTTTGGTATAATCCAGTGCGTTATGATAGGCTGTGCTTGCCAGGGCCATGCCGCTCACACCGGTGTTTATACGTGCGGCATTCATCATTTGAAACATATGGGCCAGCCCCTTGTTTTCCTCTCCACACAGGTAGCCGATACAGCCGTCAGTCTCACCGAAATTGAGGAGGCAAGTGGGTGAGGCATGAAGACCCAGCTTCTTTTCGACGCCCCCACATACGACATCATTTGATTCCCCAAGAGAACCGTCAGGATTGACCCTGATCTTTGGAACGACAAAAAGAGATATTCCTCTGACACCTTCCGGCGCTCCTTCAATTCGCGCCAATAGCAGATGTATGATGTTTTCGGTCAAGTCGTGGTCTCCCCAAGAAATAAATATTTTGGTGCCCTTGATCTTGAAATGATCTCCATCACGTATGGCCATGGTTCGCGTGTCAGCCAGGTTAGATCCTGCATTGGGCTCGGTCAGGCACATGGTTCCGGCCCATTGGCCTCCAAACATCTGTGGCACAAACCGCTCTTTTAATTCATCGGTCCCGAAACTCTCGATCAAATGTGCCGCGCCATGGGTTAGGCTGGGCGCCATATTAAAGGATTGGGCTGCCCCATACATCAGATCATTGATGACGATTCGCATCATATGGGGGAACCCCTGCCCTCCATATTCCGGATCACGTGCCGCAGCGGTCCAACCATTTTCTCCATAGAGCTTAAACACCTCCCGAAACTCAGGCGCGCACCGAACTTTTCCGTTTTCAAAAACTACCCCCCATTCCTCCCCAATTTCCTGGAGGGGGTCCATTTCCTGCTTTGCAAACTTGACTGCCTCGGTGACCAACATATCCAAGGTCTCCTCGTCGAGCTCGCGATATCGTTCAAGCTCGCAAAGGCTCCCATAATTTAATTGATCCTTTAGGATAAAAAAAATATCCCTTTCGTTTACTTTGAAATGTGCCATGATGTTGTCTTGTCTCCTTTTCTCATCTTTTTTGGTTTGGTATCGTTTAAAAGTGATTGCATTAGATAGTGTGGAAAAAAACCACCGTAAGTTAGACTATAGGCTCTGAGTCTAAGACTTCAAACGTAAGGCCAAGGACATGGGGAAATAGTAATGAAAAAGGACAAATTCTGAACGGAAATCAGTCTTTGGTTAGCTCCCTCGCAATCACCAAGCGCTGGATTTCGCTGGTACCCTCGTATATACGGTAGAGTCGAAGATCCCGATAAAATCGTTCAACTGGGAAATCTTTCATGTAACCCATGCCGCCAAAGATCTGGACAGCCCTGTCAGCAACCCGGCACGCCATTTCCGTGCAGAAAAGCTTGGTCATGGAGGCTTCTTTGCTATTAGCCGTTACAGCGATTCATGAACAATAGTCAACAGTGTTTGAGAAACGTTCCACGTTTACGTTCTTCAAATGCACCCCGGCACCCTCGAGAGTTGGTTTGCTCTTCAGTATTTTCTTTATTCTTCTGACAGTAATCATTGTTACCTTCCGATTTGACCAGGACTTCCCTGAAGCCGGCTAATGGAACTGATGGGCATGAAATGCACCAGCATTTTCACATCCCCCTCCAGTGACATGTTATGCTTCCTGTAGCACCTTGACAGAGACGTCCTCGACTATATCCTTGACCTTTTCCTTGTATGCCAGCATATGAGGTGCATTAAGATGATCATAGAAGGCTTCCAGGCTTTCCCATTTCTCAATAATCGTGACAACATTTTCGTCCAGACTCTGGGGTGGCAAGTCAGCGTCAATATCTACAGTCGGGAAATACTCGATACACCCCCTCTCTTCTCTAACACTGGGTACATTGGACTTAAATATTTCAAGAAAATAGGAAAGCTTTCCTGCCTTCACACGTATCGATACAATTACATTAATCATAGTCCTCTCCATTCAATTGTCATTAGATCGCCTCGATCGTTGAGGGGGGCTTCGGCGAAATGTTGTACGTGACGCTGACGATGCCAGACACCTCGCGGATAATCTCGCTGGCAAGCTTCTCAAGGATTTCGAAAGAGAGTCGCGTCGGTGTTGCGGTTCGCGCGTCGACGCTTTCCCAGCAGCGCACCTCGATTTGCTGTCCGAAATCGCGCTTGCCGTCACGCATGCCGGTTACGCGATCTTCATGAAGGATCGCCATGTACTGGAATGCACCGGTGCCCTCGAGCAACCGCTCTACAACTACGGTTGCCTTGCGGACCGTTTCGATGCGCTCCGAGGTCACTTTGCCTATCACGCGTGCTGCGAGCGCAGGCCCCGGGAACGGGATGCGCTCGAATAGATCGGACGGAAGCCCGAGTGCCTTGCCTGTCTTTCTAACGCCATCCTTGCGCAGCTGAATGAGCGGCTCGATGATGCGGTAGCCGAAAGCCTCCTGCGGATCGATCCCTAACTGCTCGAAGACATTGTGCTGTCGCTTGATCCCTGCAACGGTCTCGTCGACATCGGTCAGGATAGTTCCCTGGAGAAGGTATTTAGCTCCGCTTTCCTTGACAATGCGTCCGAATACGTTTCGGTAGAATGTCTGTGTAATGGCCTCGCGCTTTTCTTCCGGGTCCGTGATTCCCTTGAGCGCTGTGAAGAACTCTTTGCGTGCATCGACTACTTCGACCGTGACGTCGAGGTTTCGGAAAAAACCCACAACCTGTTCGGACTCTCCTTCGCGCATGAGGCCGTTTTCGATGAACAGGGTCTTAAGGCGCTTCCCCAGGGCTCTATGCCCGAGCATCGTGACCGTAGACGAATCAACGCCTCCCGAGAGGGCGTTGATGGCCATTCCATCCCCAACGGCGTCCCTGATCTCTTTGACCTTCTCATTAATGAAGCGATCGGTGTTAAGCTCCTGTGCCGTGATCTCCTTAGTCATATGTCAACCTCCTTTTCATCTACTTTTCAAATAGCTTTTCAGGTCTCTATAGTAGTTTTCATGGGGACCAATCATGATTAATTCAAGGTTCTCTTTGGAAAAGCGATAAGAAAGCAGATATTGTGTATGTTTTATTTTAAATTTTTGAACATATATCCCTCGAAGGTCGCCTTTTTTTTCCGAACCAATGGCAGGATTGTCAGTGATTTTTAAAATCTGCTTGTCGAGCGACTTTTTTTCTTGTTTGGTGAATTTTTTCACCTTTCTTTCAAATTGCCGTGACTGTAAAATTTTCATTGCGGTTATCCGAATTTGTATTCTGATGATTCACCTTGTTCAAGCTCAACAAGACCAATAAGGATGTCCTTGATTAGGCTATAAGTCAAATCAGGGTTTTCTTCAGCGCATTTGCCAATTTTTGCCCAATGTTCAATTTGGCCAGTTAAAGATCGTTGATCAATTTTGCTAAATATCCTTGCTTCCCGTACCAACTCGTCGGAAACTCTTACTGCGGTTGTCATTATAATTACCTCCTATCAGGATGTTTCACACAGCGCTACCATATAAAATAGCAATGCGCAACACTTTATTGCTTTTATACAACATAATTGATTTCGTTGATTATCAATCTTTTTCTCAAGAATACGAGTGAGTCTTTTAAATAGTCTATCAAGTTTTTCCCTGATTTTCTTATCCTCTGTATGATTCGCCTCTGCGGCTATAAATCCGATTAATTCATCAAGATGATAAGTCGAATATTTTACAATCAGGTGCTTTCCTTTGATCTCCGCAATTTGTAGCCTTTTTGTTAGATCTGGCCCTGTAAAAGTGTGATCAATTATCAAATCTCTTTCTTGAAGAGTAAATTTGATTTCAATTTCATTCATTTTCATTTTCCATTGCAGATAACCCGACGGACATTACCTGGACCAAAAGCCGTCAGACTTTAGGGATCTGGTGTATGCCCTGGGATGTCTCCTTATAATCTACCTTTGATTGCGCAGCCTCTCTGCAACAGCTGGGCCTGTACATTCATCAACGAGGAATCGCATTAGGAATACTCCACCATCAGCGGCATAAATTTAGTGTTCTTGAGGGACTTGGTGGCGAAAAGGAAGCAAGCATGTATGTCTTCAATGTTGAGGCCTTTGTATTCTATGAATATTGATAACTTTCATATTCTTCCTATGTCGTTGCGGTGAGGGGCCGGGCGGTTTATTTTCAAGACAGCCTTTTGAAGGAAGGCCCGAAAGTCGAATGAAGCCAGCGACCGCTATTTATAGCCCGGTCCTCTCAACTGCATGGTTATTTGTGGGGTTTGGCCTATTGACTTAATTTAGTACTGACAACGCGATTGAGGCTGATTCCTGATTCGGCTGCTCGGATTGCAAGATTGCGATGGACATCAGGAGGAACTCTAACCATAAATTTACCGCTATA
>JAKLQB010000451.1 GCA_022013615.1 Desulfobacterales bacterium
CATGCACAATCGGCCTGTCTAATGGCCAAAGCTATCCGGGAGTTATAATCGATTATAACTCCCGGATAGCTTTGGCCATTAGACAGGCCGATTGTGCATGGAAGAAAAGATTCCACTCTTCTGTGACGGCGCAGCTCATGGTAATGAATGACCGACGGATAGCTTATAAAAAGCAGCTTTTGGTGAAAATCAACTGATGCCAGGAGTTCGGAGTTGAAGAAGCAAATCTTTCCCAGGTACAGGTATTTGATGCCAAGACGTGTTCCCTTTGCTAACTTATGCCCAGTAGCCGATAGGCGGGAGGGCAGAGTGATAATGAGGAAATCGTCAGGCATCATGCCTATCATGAAACTCTCCAATGCCGAATCAAAGTCTTTGATTTCTATCTGTAGTCTCGCTCCGATGTCCAGGCCAATTCGCCGGCCTGCTGTGGGTTTACTCTTGAGTTCTGGCTGTTTATGGCTGTCTGTGCCTGCCGGCTGCGTGTCGCTTAGCTTTTCATCACGTAGACGGAAGCCCTCCATCAAGACTGCCATCAACGGTTGAAAGATTTCTTTTTCCTTTGCTGGAACGGTGTCTTTGATTTCAATAACTGGTTCGTCCCAGCCGATTATCTCGTAAGCCGCCTCTTCCTTCCTGAGGCTATCAGCCTCTGCGGCAAGGAGTTCGCCATTCCTTACGTAAAGATAGCCTGTCTTTCCCTGATACGTTACGCGTAACGTACAGGTCTTTTGTTCCGATTCAACCATCTGCAAGAAGGAATGGACAGAAATGCCCAGTAATTTGCCGCCAAAACCGTCCCCTGAAGTTACATTAACATTTTCCATAGAAGTATCCTGTGCGTGTGAAATAGTTTTGTACTTAAATATTATCACAAAGGAGCACCCTTGACAATCTCAATTCGTATAAACAAGCCAGATTAAAATACTAATATGCTGGGGAAATACTTGCAGGGACTGCAGCGGCCCGACTTGCAAGAATAATAGGCGAAATTTTTGGTGAATTTGTCGGAAGCCTTATTGTGCGCCTTATAGACTGACGTCATCTTTTTTCATGGTGTTGATCACAAATGACTAATTATGTGTCGTGGAAATAGGAAACATCGGCTGATGAGAATACCTGGTAGAAGTCAAAAAATTGACGCTCAGGCGCTACCAACTTCGATTCTTTTCCAATTAGTGCCTCTACACCTTTCAAGGAAAAGCTTAATTTATTGATTTTATTATCATTTCTTTTCTACTCAATTCCGGCATGATTCCTGCTTGGAGGATTCAATGGGTTCATGTTGAGTCCCAAAGCAGTGACATCTTGGGCAAAAGACTTAACAGTGTGGCAGTTTCAAAACGTCCCCTTTTGCCTCCCTCCATCGGGCACATCAGGCTTTCCGACTCAGGGGGATTTTTCAAGCGGTTTACTAAATCCCCCCCCGGCCCCCCTTTTCAAAAGGAGGGAGTATTTGGTCTTATTAATAACATTGACGTTAGGGTTTACAATGGCTGAAAAACACAACTCATGAGGGCCCTATGGGCAAGGTACTGATAATTGATGACGATCAGATAAGGATTCGCTTAGGGAATCTGACAGCGTAGCCAGATATGGTGGGGAAGAATTTGCTGTTATACTTAAAGGGATCCTAATTTGGACGATGAAAGTTGACGGCCATGTAAAAAATCCTTTTTACATGGATTGAGGAATTTAGGAATTTAGGAATTGTGAATTATTATAAGTAGTTAGCATTGGGGACATTACCCCAAATCCCGAACTTCGTGACTTTTTACTAGTTCATCAAAGTTGACTAATGAGAAAAGTAACAGACCCTCTCGAGGCAAGCCCGACCAATGAAGAGCTTCAGGCTGTCAAGGATGTAATCGCAGCGTTTCTCATAGCCTTGAAGAACTATGCCCTTTATCCTGAGAATCACGCAATTTGCGAAAAGGCTATCGCGAACGCTGCCAAGCGTCTAGACTACTTTTTGAAAATTCACGGTCATCTAAAATTCGATGTTGAAAAGGATCGGCTAATTTACAAAAAGGAAGTCGTTTTTCAAGACCCTGCCGGAGGAGAAAATTTGGCCTTCCTTCTTTTTCGGGATGGCATCCAGCGACTGGAATTTCTGGCGGGTTTGGAATTTAAGGAAATCAAAGGATTGCTCAAGATTCTAAACAAATACAAGGTCCTTCAGGAAGAGGCTGCAGGAGATATGGTGACAGCCTTGTGGGAAGCAGATTTTCCTAACTTACGGTATAAGGCCACGGAGATTTATTGGGAGTCTGAACCGTTACTCGATTTATCTCTTTTATCTACAGGGGAAGCAGAGCACAATGGCATCGACGATTTTGAACCGGAACAGGCCTCGTCGCTGTCTATGACTTCCCACAGCACGGAACATGCCTTGTGGAAATTAGCGGCTGAAGAGACCGAGAAGCTTCGCGAAATGATACTTGAAGACGAGAGGCGAGATAGTGTTCGTGACCTTCTGGATGTGCTAATTGTTCTCCTCCATGATCAAAGCGAAAAGACTAATTCCATTGCCATTTTGGAATTCTTGGAAGAGGAGATCCAAGACACGCTTGCAAAGGGTGAATTTCGGTTCGTTCTCAAGCTGCTTATTGGTTTATATAAAATTCGTGAAGCCTATAAAAACAGGAAACCTTGGACGCGTCCTATTCTGGACCACTTTTTCATGAGGCTCTCAAGCCCACGTGTACTTAATGTCCTTTCTGACGTTTGGACGACTCTGGATTCCCTAGATTCAGATCGAATAAAGCTGTTGAGGCAATTCCTCCTCCTCCTCCCGTCAAATGCCCTTCTTGCCCTTGGCCCTATGTTAGCCCAGGTCCAATCCTTAGACACCCAGCAACAGCTCATGGAGATCATTGGTATCATGGCGAAGAGGGACCTACGCCCTTTGGAGCGATTGCTTGCTGGCCCTGACGAATTTGTGGTCCAGAAATTAGTTCATATCCTGGGAGGTCTGGAAGGAGAAAAGTCCACTCAGATCCTCCTCAAGATGCTCAAGCATTCTTCAGACCGGGTACGCAAACAGGCACTCAAAGAACTGATAGATCGAGATGTACAGATGCTCAACAAGTTCTTTCACTTAATCGAAGATCCCGATGATTCTATTCGCCGACTGATGTTGAAAAACTTAGGAGAAAAGAGAAGCGAGTCAGCCGAGGATTTATTACTTGATTATCTCGAGAAACGGCGATTTAGGCTTGCAGATCAAAAGCATCTATTGGACTGTTATAGAGTCCTCGGAAGATGTGGTTCCAAGCGTTCGATGCCATTCTTAAGGAAGTTGCTTCTTAATCGGGCCTGGATTCCTGATTTCGGTCGATCCGTACACCGGAGGGGGGCAGCCGTCGCTTTAATGGCGCTTGGGACGGAGGAAACTAAAGAGATCCTCCACAAAGCTTCGAGAAGTCTATTTCCGAGTGTGCGAATTGCCTATCGAAAGGCCCTGGAGGCCAGTCAATGACAGGTGAATATCAACCTTTGAGCCAAGATTGCCAGATTCAAAGGACCGTTTTTGGAGAAAGATTTTTAAGAGCATTATATAAATTGACCCAAGCGGTCAAGGTGTATCAGGATAACAATCAGGTACTAATTGAATGTGCTGAGGAATTCGTTGGCGCCTTGACTCAATGGTGGGAGGATGAGGACCACGTGACGATTCAGATCTCTCGTGGGCGGTTCTTCCTGCAAGAAGAAAAGCTACTTTTCAGACGTAAGAATCTTAACATCATGAAAGAGATGCTAAGCTATTTCGATCAACGAAAACTTAGAGGGCTCCGTTTTAAATCTTCCCTTAAGGATTCCCCGTTTGATCAGGTCTTGAGGTTCGGACGCCTCCTCAATAGAGCCGAAATCGAGGAGGATCCGGTAGTGTGGCTAATCAAAAAGTTAAAAGCTGGAGCTTTTCAATGGGTTGAAATTGTGGACATCCCAGACGAGGTCTCGCAGGAACGTGACCCTGAAAGAAAGGAGATGGCCCGAAGGACCTATGCTAACGCGCTGACTTCAGTAAAAGAGATTTCACAAAAGATTACTTCCCAGAGTGGTGCGGGAGTGCGCAAGCTCAAGAGGATTGCCCAGAATATGGTGGACCTTCTTTCAGAGGATGAGTCGGTTCTACTTGGGCTTAGCACGATTCGGGACTATGATGACTATACATACACCCATTCAGTGAACGTAGCGATACTCTCCATGTGTCTTGGAAAGCGTATTGGGTTGTCGAGGGTATCCATGAGCATGCTCGGTATTTGTGGGCTTGTCCACGACATAGGAAAGGTAGATATTCCTTTAGGAATCCTCAATAAGCCTGGAAAGCTGGCTGCCGAAGAGCTTGAGGAAATAAAGAAGCATCCCTTGAGAAGCGTAAGCAAAATCATCAAATTACGGGCTACTCGCGATCTGAAGGCAAAAATACTACTCCCGCCTTTCGAACACCATATGAAATACGATCTCTCGGGCTATCCTCGGATTCATAGGAAGAGATCCATAAGCCTATTCGGAAGAATCCTCGCCATAGCGGACGTTTTCGATGCCCTTACATCGCCTCGGATCTACCGCCCTAAAACTTACAGCCCTGATCTTGCCTTAGGCCTGATGTTAGAAGGAACCGGAAAGGATTTTGATCCAATCCTGCTGAAAGTCTTTATTAACATGCTTGGAGTCTATCCTGTGGGCACACTTTTGTTGCTGGATACAGGTGAAAAGGGATTAGTCATTAATTTTCCTGAGGGTAGCGATATTGCCAGGCCTCTAATTGTATTGCTGTTACCCGACGGCCAAAAAGGGTTTAAAAAAGGAAAGTTAGCAAACTTGGCTGGTCGAAATCCAAAAACAGGTTCATATCTGAGAAACATCGTCAGAACGCTTCATCCATCGAGCTACGGTATCCAACCTGCGGACTTTATTCTTTGACCAATAATGTATTGGTTAATCGGCCTTCGGATGTTGCTGGATGTACCAGGAGGAAACGCCGCAGGGAGAGTGGAACGAGATTGGGTCTGTCTCTGACAAAAAACCTCGCTGAGCTTCACGGCGGAAAAACCTGGGTTGAAAGTGAGGGTAACGGTAAAGGATGTACCTTCTGCTTCACGATGCCAATTTATGTTAGCAACTGGAACTCGAGACAGCTGTAACGCGATTTCAAGTTCCTAATATAGAACCTTTCGAAATGACATATGAAGAATTGGAGCAAAGAGTCAATTGAATTTATAGACACAGGTATTGTCCTTGACATAACCCCATTTATTGATGACGGAGGCAATGTATTGCTCGATGTGCGACCAAGCATCACTTCGGCTGTGCTTGAAGAGGGAATCCCAGTAACTAACACCGCGCTGGTCACCACGTGGCTGCTGGCCAAAAACGGCGAGACTGTCTTTATTGGAGGTCTCATCCAAAACAATAAGACCAATACCAGAGAGTCGGTCCCCTGCTTGGGCAGTATCCCTGGATTGGGGCTGCTTTTCGGAAGGACCTTTCGCGGTATTGACAAGACTGAGATTGTCGTGTTGATCACGCCTCAAATCGTAGATAAGGGGTTAGAACCCCTGGCCGAGCAAGCCATTGAAAAAGCCAAAATGTTGGAAGAAACTTTTGAAAAAGAACCCCTTCCTCATGGCGAGCAGCTTCGGGAGTTTTATAAGTCCACCTACGACGAATGAGTGGACAAGTAAAGTGAAAGCCGCAATCCTCAGGCAGGTTTTTTTGCTGTTTTGCAATGAATACTGAAGGAGGACCACTATCTTGAACAAAAACAAGAAGGTTCTAATCATCGACGATGAACCCTACATAAGGCGTGTGATAGAACTGAAATTGAAAGCAAGGGGCTATCAAGTCATTACCGCGACCAATGGAGTGGAAGGTCTTAACTGTTTCAAAAAATACAAACCCCAAGTTGTTGTCACAGACATCAATATGCCGAAAATGGACGGCAAGGTCTTCTGTGAACTGACAAATGAATTCAAAAAA
>JAKLQB010000452.1 GCA_022013615.1 Desulfobacterales bacterium
AAGACGAGAAGGATGCTTTCTATGCCACCGAGTTGAAGGAAAAAGGCATGATATTTGTCACCCCTGATAAGGCGGCAATCCGGTCCAAGGCCATGCCAGCCATCAATAGGGCCATCAGTAATCTGGCTCCTGAGGTGGCAGCAGAAATTGACAGGGTTTGTAAATAGGCTAATAAAGGGGAAAAAATAATAAAGTCCCCCTTTAGTAAAGGGGGACCAAGGGGTTTTCTCGTTCGAATTTCATCTGTCTTTGATGTTATCGGAAAAGGAGGATAGTGTATGCGCTATCTGGTCCGTTTTTATGACGCCGGGGCCTTGATTTGCTTTGTGGCCATGATGGGCTGCGTTGTCCTTGAAGTGTTCACCCGCAATGTCATTCATATCCCCACCACCTGGGCAGAGGAATCGTCGCGATTCTTTTTTGTCTGGTCCGTGTTCTTAGGCTCAGCCTCGGCATGGTTTCGAGGGGCGCACATCGTCGTTAATGTACTTCCCCGCAGGCTTTCCTGCAGGCCTAAGCTTTTTCTTCAACTGACAACTCAGCTTTTAACTTCTATATTTGTGCTTTGCGCCTGGTTCGGAGCCATCTGGATTATGGCCATCAGTTACCCGTCCAAAACCACTGCCCTTGAGATCAGCATCAGCTATTTCTACCTTGGCCTTTTCATTGGCCTGACCGGCATAACCGTATTTCATGCCATACAGATTGGTGAAACATTAAACGGTTTGAAACACGTGAATTACTCAATTGAGGGTTAGGGACACACCATGTTGATGCTTATCTTTTTCATTGGCCTTCTTTTAATTCTCTTTATAGTGGGAGTGCCGGTTGCCGCCTCCATCGGACTGACATGCCTGGCCGTCCTCTGGGCTGAAAATGACCTGCTGAATATTCCTATCACCCTCCTACCCCTGAAAATGATGCACGGTGTGAATAATTTTCCATTGATGGCCGTACCCTTCTTTATACTTGCAGCCAACATGATGAACAAGGGAAGTGTAACGCCCAGAATATTCACATTTGCAAATGCACTTGTGGGGCACCTGCGGGGAGGTCTGGGTCACGTCAACGTCCTGGCCAGCATGATCTTTGCAGGCATGTCCGGTACGGCCGTTGCCGATGCTGCAGGCCTGGGTACCCTCGAGATCCGTGCCATGCAGGACCAGAAGTACCCTCTGAGCTTCAGCACAGGCATCACCGGCGCCTCATCGGTAATCGGACCCATTATCCCGCCCAGTGTTGCCATGGTCATCTACGGTTGGCTCGGTGATGTGAGTGTTGGAGGCCTTTTTGTGGGGGGACTGGTTCCGGGCGTTATTTTTGGCGGTTCTCTGATGGTTATGATTGTGGTTCTATCCTACCGGATGAGCATGCCTCTTCAACCGAGAAAACCCGTAGCTGAAATGTTCCGCCTATCAAAGAGGGCCCTGCTGTCCCTCATGACCCCGCTGATAATCGTCGGTGGCATCTGGTCGGGGATCTTCACGCCCACCGAATCCGGGGCCATGGCCAGTCTATATGCCATTTTCCTGGGCATGATCGTTTACAAGGACGTCGGCTGGAAAGACCTGCTTGACGTATTTAGAAATACCATAGAGTTCTCGGCTATTATTCTGTTTATTATCTCAATTGCCGGCTTGTATGGGTGGCTCCTGGTCAGGCTGCAGATACCATTGATGCTGGCCGAGGCAGTTGTTCACAT
>JAKLQB010000453.1 GCA_022013615.1 Desulfobacterales bacterium
GAGTTTTATCGGATTGGTCTTTTTTTCTGGTTTAGCCAGCTTATCGCCTAACCCGGTTCTTGGGGCTATTCGTGATTGCCTATCGCCAGAAAGATCTCTTCCGCTGTACAACCCCAATACAAAAGAATCCCTGCATACCACTTACTGGTCCAATGGAAGGTATCAGCAAAATGCTCTGAGTGAGATAAACCACATCATGCGTGATCGACGGACTGGTGAAATTAAACCGATCCATACAGATCTTCTGGATTTGCTTTATGCCATTGGCACGGAACTGAAAACCCAAGAACCCTTCCATATTATTTCCGGTTATCGCAGCAGCAGAACAAACGCACTTTTGCGCAAGTCTGGCAAAAATGTGGCTAAAAATAGCCTCCACATACAAGGCAAGGCTGCGGATATCCGTTTGCCCGAGTGCCGCCTTTCCTCGTTGCGTCGAGTGGCGTTCAACTTAAAAGGCGGCGGGGTTGGGTATTACCCTCGTTATAGGTTCATTCATATTGATGTCGGACCGCTCCGCTATTGGTCAGGCCAGGGAACAAGAAAAGCGAAAAAGTAGATGAGCGCGAGAAGCTAAGGGTAGTATGCAGTAGTGTAGCAGGGGGCGGTGTAGTAGGGGTTCGTGCAGAAATTGTTTAGTTAGTTATCTGTATCCCTAATTCCGAGCCCCCCGTCATGCTGCCTTCGGCTCCGGTAATTTTATTTCTATCAACAGCATGCCAATAGCTGACAATATGGTAAAAATAAAAACCCGCCATACGCAGTTAATTACAATATCACCGGTCCCGATCGGCCCACCATAACCCAGTATCGCAGACACGGCCGTATAAAGCACCCCTACCGCACCACCGCAAGCAGCAGCTCCAATAACCCGCTTCCACATTGGAGCACCACCGGCGCCCAAAGTCACCACAGCGCCACAAAGCGCTGGCACTAAAGCTGCAAGCCACCAGATCTCCTTCAACCTTGGCAGCTCTCCCAGCTTCTCTATGTATGCAAAATCCGTAAACACAAATATCCCCGACCCGACAATTGCACACAACACAATATGCCAATATCGAGGCCGCATTTCAGTCCGCTCCTGGGCTCGCTTTCGCATCCTGCGCCTTATGGTGAGAGGCCAATTATAAAACAGGCAGAACACTCCATGCTCCAGCAGAGCCCCCCTTTCACCAAACACTGGAACTATGTGCACAGCTTCAGTCGCCCAGTGTCCCGCCATAAACCGCGCTAAAGCAGGGTATCGATACGCCATCTGGATGGGAAAGGCCAGATAACCTATATATTTAAAAAACCCGAGAAACACTGCAATGTTATAGTCTTTGAAATTACGCTCCCTAATGACCAGATACACTACGTAAAGTCCACGAACCAGTGAACCCGGTGAAATCGGTACCACCTGGAACAACGCTATGATCCCAAGCCCAATAGCATATGCCTGCCCTCGTGGCATATCAGGATGCATTACAACATACATAATCGCCACCACCACGGAGACAACCTGAGTAACCGGCAAAGTACAGAGGTGGACTGCAAGGCTCTTTAGGTACTTCTGTACAAATGGCTCCTTAACCTGCGAAAGGATCAGCTCTGCATCCTCCTGGCCCAGTAGATGGTTTTTCTTTCCCTCCGTAACCATGTCATTAAGCCATTGCTCGCGCAGTTCTGCGTCAAAGTACAATCGAACAGGCCGAACCAATATATAAGCCATCCGCTCCTTCGCATACTGCCAGTCAGTGAGAAATCTATGTAACCCCACCGGCAGTACTGACAAAGGAAAATGATACAAAAACGGCCAAACTTGTCTTACTACCTTCAAGGCACGTTCATCATTAATCCTCCCTGATCTGTGCCAGCTAATAGTTTGTTCCGCAACCTTTGCCCGAACCGCTCGCCGCAAATACTTCCAGCTTGTAACCATACCTTTGTAATGCTGCCGCCAATAAGCCTGGCCCCAAATTCGCCTGAAAAACCGGCCAATGAATGGCAGAATCCCGATCACTGCAAACACGAGTGTCAGTGCTTTGTTTCTCTCGAGTTTCTCCTGGCACTTCTCGTCAATCAGATTCCGTACCTTCCACCCGGTCACGGCACTGTCCAGCATCGTGGACCAGATGTGCGGGCTGTAAAACAGTCGTACATGATTGTGTGTAATATCCGGAACCGAGGCCCTGTATACTCGCTCATCTGCTTTCAACTCATCCAGCATCTGGTGCATATCAGCAAACTCGTTGCTGTGTGCTTCTATGAACTGCTCCAGCTTTCCCACATCGCCCCTGTCAAACTGCACAAGACTTCCTCGCACAAGGCCCTGGATTATAAGCTTGAAATCCCCCGGGCTCATTGGTAAAAATGGCAAAAGCGCAAGGCCTGCCCGGAAATCAACGGCCACCAATCCTTCAGATGGGGATTCCTCTGTATCTTTCCGTTTCAGGCAGTTAGGCTGGCTTTTGCAGGTAGACCACTCGTACTGCCTGGCAAATTCATGAGCGCCCATATTGTGTAATAGCTCAACAAACTCATACATGAACTCACGCTTGGCCCGATATTCTGGCGATCCAAGACTCTCGGCGTCAACATTCCTGCCTTTCCTCCAGCGCTTAAGCAAGTCCAGCCGATCATCCACCTCTAACAGCCATGTACGCCCATCAATCCACTCACTCAACTCGCCGCAGCTTCCCAACTCACTATCTACAAACGTTGCATATATATCTGAAATTGACCTTTCATCACCAAATCGAATCTTCGCCCCACGCCGGATAAATTTCTGCCAGAGAGCGCCAGACCTCGCCGCGGCCGGGTTTACCTGAAGCTGAAACGGCCCCTGGAACCCAACCAGGTACAGTAAATTGCGAAACAACCGGGAAAAACCGCTTGGCGGGATTAAAACCTTTATTGCAAAAATTCCCCCCACCTCAAGGCCCCCTATCGGCCCTGCCTCAAACTCAATATCCAGGACCTTCACCCGGTATACCTGCCCGGCAAATCCTCCACCGACGAATTTTTCAATTATTAGACAAACCTTCCCTTTGTTCGGCCCAGGCACACCTGTAACATCATATATTAGCTCGGTGCCGGGTTCGAATAGGTCAATATGCATTGGCCTGTATACCGCCGCGGCCCGAAATTCTTCCTCAAGTTCCTTACGTACCTCAATAGAATATTCTGTGTCCATTATTTGCTTTCCAGTTTTAAATTCGGGTAAGTTCACATAACAATTTGATATTTTAAGACAAATGAAGAAGAAATGCAAATAAAAAAGTTAAATTTCTTGCTTCATCAGTTTTAATTGTTATAATTCAGGGCATATGCGTATTGACTGGACCGGAAAAATTACAGATGAGTTTTACGTGCTGGGGCATGCCAGTGTGCCGGTGTACCTTTTGGACGGCCCGTTCCCGGCCCTGTTTGACGCCGGGTTTACCGGTCTGGCCCAGGTTTATGTGAAAGGGATACGGGAGGTCCTCGGTACCCGGTCTCCTTCTTATCTTTTTTTGACTCACGCCCACTGGGACCACATCGGTTCGGCCGCATACTTCAAGGCTGTCTGGCCGCAGTTACAGATTGTTGGTTCTCAAGGAGCCCGCGACATCGTGGTCCAGCCAAAGGCCGTTCGGCGGATCAGA
>JAKLQB010000454.1 GCA_022013615.1 Desulfobacterales bacterium
ATTGAAATATGAATCTTTTCCTTATCTTAATCCCTCAATCCCTAAATTCACAATTCCTCAATTTGGCTCCATATAGCCATTATGATGACGATGGTGTCCAAAAATCGGACCTAGTTTTTAGATCAAATAACGAGGTCTGAACTTTCAAATCCAAGCTGTTTTTTGTTCAATCCTAAGCCTTTTTCCCTGCTTCGTGATCAGGGAAAACTATTGTCGAGCCTGCAAATAGCTCAGTTGAGTGGCTCTGGATTAAGGGGAAGTCAATACTAAAACGAGACCGGCTTTTAAGTCCGTTACTCCCTGTAGCGGCGAACGAAGCGTTCAAGCCTGTCCATGGCCTCAGCAAGCCGGTCTTTATTTACAGTACAGGCTAAGCGCACGCAGCCTTTCCCCGAAGGGCCAAAGGCTGCGCCTGGCACTACCACTACCTGTTCCTGGGCCAGCAAATCCAGGGCGAATCGCTCGCAGTCTGAGGTAATCTCGGTAATGTTGGGAAAAATATAAAAAGAACCAGCCGTTGGGTGGACCCGAATACCAGGCATCTTTTTGAGTCGCTTAAAGACCAGATCACAGCGTTCCCGAAATTCTCTCCACATGGCTTCAAACTGGCCCTGATCAGCCCGCAAGGCTGCCAGGGCGGCCCGCTGGCTGACGCTGCTGGCGCAACTGGTCTGGTAGGTGACAACTTTGAGCATCTCTTCAATGAGCCAGGCAGGTCCGTACGCATAGCCCAAACGCCAGCCGGTCATGGCAAAGGTCTTTGAAAAGGAGTTGACCACCACAGTCCGCTCAGGCATCCCCGGTCGGGTGTAAATAGATTCATGCCTGCCCTTAAAGACCAGCCTGTCGTAGACCTCATCGGACAGGACCAGCAGGTCGTGGTTCACGGCTATCTCGGCCAAGTCGTCCAGGACCTGACCGGGGATTACGCTCCCCGTGGGGTTGTTGGGCGTGTTTACAATAAGTATTTTGGTTTTTGGTGTCAGGATCTTTTCCACTGCTTCAGGCCTCAGGATGAAGCCATCCTCGAAACTGGTGGGGATGTAGACCATCTCTCCACCGGCAAAGGCAATCTGCGCTCTGTATGCCGGGAAATGGGGTTCGTGAACCAGCACCTCTTCGCCCGGCTCTAACACGGCGCGCAAACAGGCTGTGAGGCCTCCCATGCCACCGTGTGTGATAAGCAACTGGGACTCGTCTACTTCCAGGCCAGAATGCTCTTTGATGGAACGTGACAGCTCCTGGATCAAGTCGGTGTAACCACGAGAGGGAGTATAATGGGTGTGGCCTGCAAGGGCATCGTCAAAGGCTCCCTGGCAGATCTTCCCGGGCGTATCAAAATCCGGTTCGCCTATACCGAGGGAAATGACATCCTTGTATGCAGCCGCCTTGAGAGACATCTCCCTGATAACGCTTGGCACTATGTTACGGACGCATGTGGCTATCTTATTTTTCATGGTTTTAATAGTCCCCCAAATTTGGTTTTCTCAGGCATAGTTATTACCACAGAAGCTCAATTGGTGCCGGACAAAATAGGCAAGCGCCTAAAGTTAAGGAATTCAGACATTTATTATAGGTTTCATCATGCTATCAGCGCACCTGAAAGATGGGGGGTGCATACCTCAGTGTCGTTGGATTATCGATTAGCAAGCCGAAGGCGTACCACAACTTTTGCTCACTTTGGTCACTTCGAATTTTAGTTCATTCTGTTAAATTTATAAACAAATCGCCCGATGTGTTAACCCATTTTTTATGCCAAGAAAAATTTAAGTTAGAGCAGTTCCGGGGAAAAAACCCCGTGATGATGAAAGGAGCACATCAATTCGCATGCTCTACAACCATGGCAGAGTTGAGCGTTTCTAACTATTTTTATGGTGGTTAACCTTTCAGGCCTCCTATGCAAGCTCATTTGCTTTTGGACCGAAATATGTGTGCATCACCGTCATGAGGCTGATTTTAGAACTTCTCCGCTTTGACTCATGTACAATTTTCAGAATGATTTTACTGAATAAATTAGAAACAATGTCGTCTCTCTGGGCCGCAGTCTCTGTGGGCCGGAGGCTGGTTCAGGATTTTTTACCTGTGTTTATGTTTTCAAAACCATATCAGTGAGGTCCTGTCAACCTATTTTGACAGATTAAACCGCACAATTTTCTATGGAAAGGTGGTCTTCCAACGCCAATCATTTTAGAACCAAACAAGGGGAAAGTGAAAAAGGGGTAGTGGGTAGTTTTGAAATTAACAAAAAGATTTTCTCCTTGAAATGCTTGACCGGACATGCTATGCTCTTTTCATGGTTAAACAATCCAAAAAGAAAAAACGTCCTACCGATCTCAATTTGTTGGCTGCCAGTATAGTTGAGGACGCCACAAATGACAATCCCACAGATGAACCTTCCACAAAAAATCCTGCCGCTGTTGCTTTAGGCCGCCTTGGTGGTTTAAAGGGTGGCCCTGCCAGAGCCAAGAAACTTACCCCAGAACAGCGCAAGAAAATAGCCCGTAAAGCTGCTCGATCAAGATGGGCGAAAAGCAAAACCTCTTAATGCCTATTATTTAAATAGCGCTGCTATCATTAACTTTTACCTGATGTTGTATCCCCAGCCAAATCATACCACAAAATATTCGCCTTTCCTTCTTTTTTCCTCTTGTAATTAATAGCACTTTCTGATAGCATCACAAAAAATGATAGATATTGTTCGTTCTGACCTTGACATGATATCCCGTGTGCTATATATTGATGCTATGAAAAATCGCATAGTAAATATCCTAATATATCAATAGGGAGGTTTGAAAATGACAAATCAGGGATTAGGCACAATAGAGATGTTGCGGGAGCGTAAAAAGTGGCTTCAAGAAGAAATTAGGCAGATAGATGTAGCATTAGTTGCGATGGGAGTGGAATCATCAGTACAAAAACAGGGATATGTGAAAAGCAGGCCATCTGATGGTGTTCAATGGTCCGATAAAGTTGATGAAGTATTTGCACATAATGATGGTGAGCTGAATTTTAAGGGGGTAGCTGAAAGGTTGGTAGAACTGGGTCTACAAGAAGCACAAGACAAAAAACATAAACCTTCGATCACTGCTTGCCTTGCAAGGAAAGTTAAACAAGAGAAGATCGAGAGAGCACGTCCTGGATTTTATCGTAGGAAATCAAAAGATGCCATATTATTCGATCAAAATCCAACTGAAGAGATCAAATAAAAAAAGGGGTAGCTAAAATAACTACCCCTTTAAAATATGGCGGGTTGGCAGAGCTGGCTAATTGCGCTTGGCTTATAACCAAAAGTCGGTGTTGGTAGCATCGACCGAGGGTTCGAATCCCTCACCCGCCGCCAAAAAGCCCCTGTAGTGGAATTGGATACCATGATTGGCCGCTAACCTTTCGGTCCCGGTTCGAATCCGGGTGGGGGCTCCTTTTTATAAAGATAATAAAAAAAAATGGCTTTGTCAACTTTTTTTTTCTTGACATTACTTAAGCGCTCAAGTATAATGGTCATTATGAAAATAATGGAAGGAGAAAGGCCATGAATAAATTGAGCACAGAGCGTAGAGTACAAATCCTTACCTGCCTTGTAGAAGGTAATTCTATTAGGGCAACATCCCGGATCTCAGGAGTCGCAAAAAATACGGTTATTAAGTTTTTAGTTGATGCTGGTAAAGCATGTGCTGAATATCAGGATAAAACATTAAAAAACCTTAATTGCAAACGCATTCAATGTGATGAAATTTGGTCCTTCTGCTACGCTAAACAGAAAAATGTTCCAAGCAAATATAGAGGCCAATTTGGGTATGGCGATGTCTGGACCTGGACCGCTATTGATGCTGACACTAAGCTTGTCCCTTCTTGGCTATTAGGCGAGCGAACTGCCGAAATAGCTTGCATTCTTATCCAGGATTTGGCCTCACGCCTTAAACATCGTGTGCAGCTTACAACTGATGGGCTTAAAGCATACCTTGAGGCAGTTGAGGGAGTTTTTGGAGCCGATATCGACTATTCCATGTTGATAAAATTATATGGAAGCGATTCAGAGGGAGAAAAAAGATATAGTCCGGCTAAAATAATAAGCACAGAAGAAAAAAGGATTGTGGGTAATCCAGACCCTAAACATATTTCTACGAGCTATGTAGAGAGGCAAAATCTCACTATGAGAATGAGCATGAGACGTTTTACACGATTAACAAATGGTTTCAGTAAAAAAGTTGAAAACTTAGCCCATGCGGTCTCCCTTCATTTTATGTATTATAATTTTGCTCGGATTCATAGAAGTTTACGGGTGACACCGGCAATGGAGGCCAAAGTAACAGATCGTCTTTGGGATATTGAAGATATTGTAAGACTAATAAAGTAGCCTTGTAAAATCCATAAGAAAGGAGGTGAGAATTATGTCTATCCGTGATGACGTTTACAAACGGGCTGGAGGTAAGTGTGAATGCACAATGAAAACTTGCAGCCAGCATAGTGGACGGTGCTCAGCGATGTTGCGTGGTGAATGGGAAGTTCATCGCATTACCGCTGGAGGACCGTACACGCTTAGTAATGTTATTGCGATGTGCCAGACGTGCCATCGCAATACCCCGAGTTATGGCGCTGGAAAACGCTAAATTCTTGGGATAATTCCTTAAGGGCCGCTTCTACTTGTGGGGCGGCCCTAGGTCGAACAGACAATTCACCAAATATATTACCACTTGGTGTAGTCTGAATTTTAAGGTTTGCATCATCCCCAACTAATAAATTTAAGCGCAAAGCCAAAAACCCTAAAACAAAATCAGCAAGCTCACGCCAATCATTATCCCAATAAGAACCATACCGGAAACACACCCAAGGACCACATGCATCATTTCCTTCACAACTCTCAACTGTTTCCAGACATGGAAATTCACTTAATGCAAAAACGATACCTTTTACGCCTCTATCAACTGGAACATTAACCTTCACCCACTCTATGATATGTTTTTCTTTAACACAAATATTTCTTATAGATTTACTTCCCATATTGAGTTTTATGCAGCGGAACTCATTGATTAAAATTAGGTGAGGCTTTTTTGTTTGCTTTTATTTATTAATTCAATTAAACATAAAACAGTTATGGGGTGCGGAGGGTGTGGCCCTTGAAAACACTAGTGGTGGGATAAAACCTGCGAACCTAGGCCTTGACGAGCACCATTCAGGGCCGAAAGGCTAGGATTTCAAGGGAACCCCTCCAAACCCCACCCGTCTAGAATGTCTTCTTATAATATTTTCTTATACATTTGTCAACCCATAAGTTTTTCTTATAATAAAATTAAAAATCAAAAGGTAAAATTATGATTATTTCTCTAACTGTTCTGGCGATACTTTCGGTTCTATTTTCCCTTCTTATACTATTCTTCAATACTGCGTATAGAAATGAAACAGATGATAGTTTCGGTGTTCTTTTATCGGTTTATTTCTTACTTTTTGGAGCCTTCCTTCTTTTGTTGGCTATCGTAATTAAAATAAATCCATTCTGGTAAATTAAAAAATTCAAAACTACCCACTACCGAAAAAGGCCAACATTTGACATTTGTGTTG
>JAKLQB010000455.1 GCA_022013615.1 Desulfobacterales bacterium
TAACCCTGAATCCCGCTTCCAGCGGGAAACCCTGTCGAAGATCCCGTCTGAAGCGAAGCGGAAGCGGGGAACCTGTGAACGCCTACATTTTTGGTAAACGCATAAGGAGTTTAACATGATGGGAAATCAGATTAGAACAACGATCTTGCTGGCCGTAATGACGGCGTTTATTTTATGGATCGGACAGCTCCTGGGAGGGCGCCAGGGAATGGTTATTGCGCTTGTGGTGGCAGCAGGCATGAACTTCTTTAGCTACTGGTATTCGGACAAGATGGTTCTCAAGATGTATCGTGCAAGGGAGGTGACGCCGCAACAGGCCCCTGAAATCTATGAGATGGTTCGGACCCTTACAAGGAATGCTGGTCTTCCCATGCCCAGAATTTATGTAATTCCCCAGGATTCACCAAACGCATTTGCCACTGGAAGAAACCCGGAGCATGCGGTTGTAGCGATCACCGAAGGTCTTATCAGGATCATGGACCGGGAAGAGATTATGGGGGTTCTGGCCCACGAGCTGGCCCATGTGAAAAATCGCGATATTCTGATTGGCTCAGTTGCCGCTACCATGGCGGGGGCCGTAATGCTTCTGGCCACCATGGCCCGGTGGTCGGCTTTTTTTGGCGGCGGCAGTTCTGAAGACGATGAAGGAGGCCTTGGAACCATTGGCCTGATCGCCATGTCGATTGTGGCCCCAATGGCAGCCATGCTGATTCAGATGGCCATATCCCGGTCACGCGAATATCTCGCTGATGCCACCGGATCAAGTTTTGCCGGCCATTCTGAGGGTCTTGCAAGTGCTCTGGAAAAGCTCGGCACCTATTCACGGAGGCTCCCAATGGCAGCTAACCCTTCAACCGCACACATGTTTATTGTAAATCCCCTGTCAGGGAAGAACCTTATGAAGTTCTTTTCAACTCATCCCCCACTGGAAGAGCGCATCGCGCGTCTCCGGGGAGTTCACAAGTCAAGTGGGAACGGGGGCCCTCGTATTGACAGGAGACAATCAGAAGCCAAAGCATTCTGGGATCGTCTCTCCCGGTAATATGACCGTCAGCAAAGAAACCAGGCCCAGAGGCCGTGGATGAATCAGTTGTATTTTATATTTATAACCGTAATGCACTCCGTGGACGAGAATTGAACCTTGAACCCCTGAACCCCTGGCCCAGACCGATCATCGGCATTATACATGAAAAAAGTACAGTCTAAGCCTACTCAAGCACAGGTTTGGAATCATGCCACGAGTCGCACCAGGGCGGGCTTTGAACCCGTGAACGGCCACTATTTCTGTTAGAGTATTGCATTGACTCACCTTTCCGATTCA
>JAKLQB010000456.1 GCA_022013615.1 Desulfobacterales bacterium
CAATGTATCTGAGTCGTTGAAAATGAAAATATCATTCAGCCGACATGCCAGAAGACAGATGAAATGGAGAAAAATCTCCGAAAATGAGGTGAAATCGGCCATAAACGAACCTGACAGTTTGGCGGATACAGTAAAAGGAAGAAAGAATGCCTTTAAAATAGTAGGGGGCAGGTCTTTAAAGATAACCTACAAACCGGAAGGAGGAACTCTAACCGTCATAACGGCGATGGTAAAAGGAGAATAATCTATGAAAATAGAATATGATAATGAGATTGATGCCCTGTATATTCGGCTGCAGGAAAAATATGTGGATCGAACATTGGAGATAGGGGAAGGTTTAAATATTGACCTTGACAAATCTGGGAAGATGATCGGGTTGGAGGTGCTGGACGCTGTGGATAGGTATTCCTTAGCTGACATTTTCAATATTTCCACTGAAAACCTTATACTTGAAAGAACAATGATGAAGGAAGTGGCCTGAAAGCCATCTCTGATGAGAATAATATTGGTGATTGATTTCTTTTAAATTTCCTTGCCTTTCAGCTTCTTGCCCCGTGAAATTGACGAAGTCACGGCATCGCGCATTTAACTTGTCGAAGCGTATTTAACCGGGGCCTGCCCTGTGAAATTTTGCTGCGCAGACCCCGACAAGGGTATTTAACCGGGGCGAAAATCGACAATCCAATTGCGTCCCCTTTATCAATAGTCAATATTCAATTTTACCCCGTTCAATTGATGTTAATCACAGCGAAGCGCATTTAACCGGGGCGTCAATAGTCAATCCCAATGCGTCCCCCATTACGTCCCAACTTTGAATTAGAATCCACAACTCATTACGTCAAATCGCGATCAGTCGGGTAAATGCCGGGCGTTGTGAGGAGCGCGGAAAAAAAGCTCTTGACAACTATGAAGATTTGAATGATTTTGTCCAGTAAAGTAACAAAAGTACCAACGTCTCCCATTACAATTTTGAGTGGAGGTAATTTAGCTATGTTAATAGAATATGTTGAAGAGGCATTAAGGCGAGCACGTTATGAACTGATTGATGATAAAGAGCCTTACTACGGCGAAGTACCAGAACTGAAAGGTGTTTGGGCAACTGGCAAAACACTCGAAGAATGCAGAGAGAATCTCAAAGATGTTATCGAAGGTTGGATATTGGTCAGCCTGAGAAGAGATCTGCCGGTACCAAGGCTCGGCGGACGTGAAATAAGGGAACTACAGGTGGCGGTAGGTTAAATGTCAAAACTGAGACCTGTGTCTTTTAGTGAACTCGTAAGAAAACTTAAGGCTCTGGATTTTGAAGGAACATTCAGTGGGGGCAAACATTTGTTCATGATAAAAGGTGATCTGAGGCTTACTATATCATATCCGCATAGGCAAGATATTGGAGTTGATCTCTTGAAAAGGATTCTAAGGCAAGGGGGAATACAGAGGGACGAATGGAACCAGGCCTGAAAAGAAGTGGCTACTAATAATGTTCTGACCCAGATATCGATCGCGGGGATTCCAAATTTGGGTTTTCAACAGCCGAAATAAGGCATCAAAAGCACACCCACATCCCCGACACCGTATTGTCCAGTAAAGTAACAAACGTACCAACGTCCCCCATTAGCGTTCGGGTTAAATTGACGAAGTCACAGCATCGCGCATTTAACTTGTCGAAGCGCATTTAACCGGGGCGAAAATCGACAATCCCAATGCGTTCCCCATTAACGTGAGTTTAAATCTTTCAGCCTTGAGCTTCTATCTTTGAGCTCTCATTAGCAGTTAAAGGTAAGTCAATCAAAGACTTGACCCCCACACTTAAGGGCCTAAAACAGGCCTGTTTTTATGGTTATCGTAGTTATTACAAGTGGTTGCTGAGGTCCGACCCCCAGACCCAAACATATTCACCCGGTGGTAAAATTTTATGTGATGCACTTTGAAGTTGAATTCACCCCATTACAAGGTTTGGGGATAAGGAGGCTAATTATGGCTACAAAATCAATGACAGATGAGGAACAATTGGATTGTGAAATAAAAAAGTTGCCTGGAGAGTATTTACCTAACCTTCTTCAGATTGTCCGTCTATTCCGCGAGAGCGTAACATTAAAGCCTGCTGAGGATAGCTTTCGCCAAGGATGGAAAGAATCAGTGGCAGGCGAAACTCGCCCTGTGTCAGAATTATGGAATGGTATTAATGCCGACTGATTCGCCACAATCTATTTATGTTGAATACACTCCGGAATTCAAGCGCAGCTTGAGAAAGCTGGCTAGAAAATATCGCAGTATTCGAACCGATGTTAAACCTATCATTAAGCGACTACAGGCAGGTGATCCTATTGGAGATCAAATTGCGGGAACAGGCAATACCCTTTTCAAGGCGAGAGTGAAAAATAGTGACATTCAAAAAGGCAAGAGTTCGGGTTATCGGCTGATCTACTGGTTCAGGACTTCGAAAGATATTATTCTTGTGACCATTTATTCTAAACTCGATCAGGGAGACATCTCGACGAAAGAAATACGCCGAATTGTAAAACAGTTTCAGAATTTTTGAAAAACTGTCTGTTTGTATACGTACAACATTAAGTCAGCCTATAAGATTATAATTTGTTGATTTTTATGAAGGACAACACCTCTCTGAAAACAAAGAAAGGATGAGAAACTTATAAACTAATGAACGTCCCCAAGATTTCATTCCGCCCATTCCCTCTGAACGCCTACCCCTCTACAAGGTGAACACATGAGAGTCCTGATAATCGGTGCAAATGGTCAACTGGGCTGGGAGCTTTGTAGGAAAGGAAAGAAGCGAGGTTTCGATATCGTGCCCTTGGACCTTCCTGAATTCGATATTACCGACCCTCCTGCAGTAATAAAACAAATAAGACAGGGTGGTGTCTCTCTGATTATTAATGGTGCAGCATATACTGCCGTTGATCGAGCCGAGTCGGAACCAGCTCTCGCTTTTGCTGTGAACCGGGACGGACCAGCCTACTTGGCGTCTGCCTGTGCGAAGGCTGGAATTCCCCTTATCCATATTTCTACAGACTATGTCTTCGATGGTCGCAAAAAAGGTCCCTATCTCGAAACAGACCCTGTCTCTCCCCTCGGGGTTTACGGCAGAAGCAAGGCAGCGGGTGAGACAGAAGTAAAGGGCCATTTGAAAGAGCATGTTATCTTGCGCACTGCCTGGCTCTATGGCGTCCATGGTCACAATTTTGTTAAGACAATGCTCCGTTTAGGTAGTGAGAAAGAAGTATTGAGGGTGGTTGATGATCAATATGGCTGTCCTACATTCGCAGGCGATATTGCTGAGGCTATTTTGGCTATTTCATCTAAGATTGGAGAGAGGTGTGATATTCCCTGGGGTACATATCACTATTGTGGAAAAGGCGTAACGAGTTGGCATGGTTTTACTGAGAAGATTTTTGATTTGGCGAAACCGCATAACTCGCTCATTGTGAAGAAGGTGGAGCCCATTACCAGTGAGGAATATTCCACCTACTCAGCGAAAAGACCTGCTAATTCAGTCCTCGATTGCTCTCTGCTAACCAAAACCTTTGGCATCAGTCCCTTACCCTGGCATGAAAGCTTGGCCCACATGATCGATCAATACTACAAAACCGAAAAACATACTTTGCAGGATCAAGATATTCATTTGAAGAAAGTAGAGCTTTACTCGCCATAATCATCAAGTAATTGGGTTCCGACTTTGAGCTTTCAGCTCTTTACGCCATGTGCTATGCAACATGCGCTCTGCCCTTCGCTCCATGCGCATTGCTTAATTAACAATCTCTGGCCCAGACCTGGCCTGCCCAGCCTCAGTGTTAAAATGATAGAAATAGACCAGCAACTGAAGCAAGAGCTTGCACAAGGTATGTCTCACCAAGGCGGGCATCAATCGTCAATGATCAATCCTATGCGTCCCCCATTCAGTCTTACAAAAGGTCGAGTTAGTTACTTATTGATGGACGTCCCCGCTTCCGCGTCCCCGCTTCCGCGCATTAGCTGTTAAAGGTAAGTCAATCAAAGACTTGACCCCCACATGACCCCCACACTAAATTCACTCCCTTATTCACTCCTTTATGATTGACATATTCAGATAAACCAAATAAACTGATTCTTAAATTTTAATGAAAAAGGGGGTTTTCGTGATGCCGGTATTAAGCGCAAAGGAGACAGAGGGAATCAAGCTTCCTCCACCCGGGCCTGTTGAGTATTGGGAAGATAGC
>JAKLQB010000457.1 GCA_022013615.1 Desulfobacterales bacterium
ACCTTGCTAAGGTGACTGGCGCAGCCCAAGGGACGATTTTTTACCATTTCAATAATAAGGAAGAGCTCTTTCTATCCATCCTGGAGGAACTTAAAGGAGACATTATAGAGGAGTTTGAGCGCTATTTCGGGGAAAGGAAGTTCAAGACCGGTCTTGACATGATGGAAGGTGCAATCTCCTTTTATCTCTATCTGTCTGGAGCCATGGAAGACCGGTTTCTTCTGCTGCATCGTCACGATGCGTATGAACTGGCCCAGGTCAATCCCATCTGTAAGGGTTATCTTGAGGGTATTTACAACTGTCTCCTGGATATCTTCGAGCGGGCCATTTTACTCGGACAGGAGGACGGGTCCATAAGAGATATGCCAGCCAGAAAAACCGCCTTGATCATCTTTACCATGGTTGACGGTCTGGTGCGTTTTAATACTTATAACCTTTACGATGCGGGCGCACTTTACAACGACCTCATCGAGTCGTGCCGCAGGATACTAAAAAACAAACCATCACAGTAACAGGGACCCCCTATGCTTAACCGCATTTTTCCATTTCTTGGCTGGTTCAAGGAGTACGGTCTTGACAGTTTGAGAATTGACGCCGTCTCGGGGCTAACCGTGGCGCTGGTGCTCATTCCCCAATCTATGGCCTACGCGCAAATAGCAGGGTTGCCGCCTTACTACGGGCTGTATGCATCATTTCTCCCGCCAATTGTCGCGGCCTTGTTCGGTTCGAGCCGTCAACTGGCCACAGGTCCTGTTGCCATGGTCTCGCTCATGACCTCTGCCTCCCTTGAGCCACTGGCCACTGCCGGGAGCGAGGGCTACATCGCCTATGCCATTCTGCTCGCCCTCATGGTCGGCATTTTCCAGTTCACCCTTGGAGTGCTAAGGCTCGGTCTTGTGGTCAACTTTCTTTCCCACCCTGTGGTCAACGGGTTTACCAATGCAGCGGCTATCATCATCGCGTCCTCGCAATTGTCCAATATGTTCGGTGTATACGTGGACAAGGGAGAACACAATTACGAGACCATTATCCGGGTCATCCATTCCGCTTTCCATTACACCCACTGGCCCACCCTGTTCATAGGCGGACTCGCCTTTGTCATCATGTACGGATTAAAATGGATTTCTCCGAAAATCCCCAATGTGCTCGTGGCCGTGGCTGTAACGACTATCATCTCGTGGGCTGTCGGGTTCCAGCACAACGTTACCGTGGATATCTCTGCCGTTCAGTCCCCTAAGGCCCAGGAATTGATCGAATCCTTTAATAAGGCAGTGAATGCAATACCACGGCTCGCAGAAGAGCGTACCGAGGTGAATATGGTCCTGGATAAGGCCAACAGTGACCACGACGCCGTGGCTGTACTCGGCGCCAGGCACAAGGCGAACGTCCTCACCATCAATATAGAGCGTGCCAAACATCAGGCTCACCTCTACCGTAAGAGCATTAGCAACCTTTTATTCGAAGGCATGAAACAGCCCGGCGGTTCTCTCAAATTTTATCTGAAGGACGCTATTCCACCTGGGGCCAGGGACGACGGCCGAACCTGGCGGATCAAGACAGGAAATTACCCCCTCAAAAAAGATAAACTTCTTATCATGGGCGGCGGTGCGGTGGTTGGTGTTATTCCCCGGGGGCTACCCTCTTTGACCATACCTAAGATTAACCTGAAGATCATCCTGAATATGTTCCCCTTCGTTATCATCATCTCACTTCTGGGTTTTATGGAGGCGATCTCCATCGCCAAGGCCATGGCCGGTAAGACAGGCCAGCGTCTCGACCCAAACCAGGAGCTCATCGGCCAGGGCCTTGCCAACATCTGTGGCGCCATTGGCAAAAGTTACCCGACATCTGGCTCATTCTCCCGGTCGGCAGTTAACCTCCAGGCCGGAGCGATCTCAGGTCTTTCCAGCGCGTTCACCAGTCTGACAGTAGTCATTGTCCTCCTGTTCTTCACCCCGCTTCTCTACCACCTGCCTCAGTCCGTGCTGGCTGCTATTATTATGATGGCCGTTATAGGCCTGATAAACGCCTCTGGATTCATCCATGCCTGGAAGGCGCAATGGTATGATGGTTCTATCTCTATAGTTACTTTTGTATGCACACTCCTCTACGCACCTCACTTACACATAGGCATTATTATTGGAGTTGTATTATCCCTTCTTGTCTTTCTATACAAAAGCATGCGTCCTGTGGTCGCTTCCCTGTCCTGGCACGAGGAGATGCGTCTTCAAAACTCTATGACCTACAAGTTGCAGGAGTGTAAGTATATTGACCTTATTCGTTTCGAGGGCCCTTTGTTTTTTGCCAATGCCAGCTACCTGGAAGACAAGATTAATGAACGAATGATTGAAAAAAAAGACATTAAACATATAATTATTGTGTGTAATGGTATTAATGATATGGATGCATCGGGAGAAGACGCATTATCTATTACCATAGATAGGGTAAGAAGCGCAGGCGTCGGCATTTCATTAAGCGGAGTTAACGAGTCAGTCATGTCGGTATTAAAACGCACATATCTACTTGAAAAGATAGGCGAAGGGAATATCTTTTCCGATACGGAAAGGGCTATATTTGCAGTTCATGACAAAGTGCACAAGGGCTCCGATAAAGGCCTTTGCCCGCTCAGCATCGTTTGCCAGGCCGTTAAACACCAAATGGCAATATGAGGAAGGGGAGCGTTTATGTCTACAATAACCATATTTAGCGGCACCTTTTGCAAAGAAGACGCCGTTATCCAGAAAGTACTGGACCACACCGGATACAGGCTTATCACAGACAAAGACCTAGTAGCCGAGGCGAGCAGGCCTTCGGGCATGAGTGAAGGGAAGATCATGCGAGCCTTCTCTGCCAAGGCATCGGTGTTCAACAAATTTACTCATGAAAAGGAAAGATCCATAGCCCATATAAGGTATGCCTTGGCCGAATCACTGTTGAGTGATAATCTTATTGTTGCCGGATTTATAGGGCATCTTATACCCCGAAAAATCAGCCACGTGCTCAGGATTTGTCTCATCGCGGATATGAAGTCCAGAATATCAGTTGCTGTAAAGGAGAACGGATTCACTGAAAAGGAGGCCGTTAGGCAAATCCACAGGCAAGACGAAGATAGGTCTGCCTGGGTTAATACCATAACCGGTATTAGCGACCCCTGGGACCCCTCCTTATATGACATGGTTATACCCACAGACAAAATAGATATAGGGGGTGTTCCCTCCTTGGTCATTGAATACCTGGAAAAGGATATACTTAAAGCCACTGATGAATCTCAAGAGCTTGTACAGGATTTCCTCCTTGGGGCCTCAGTAGCCGTAGCCCTGGCCAAAGAGGGGCACGACGTGGATGTGAGCGCCAAAGATGGATCGGTTGCTCTGACAATCAATAAACACGTTCTAATGTTCAGCCGGCTTGAGGATGAACTAAAATCCATCGCACACAAAGTACCTGGTGTCAAGGCTGTGGAAACAAAGGTTGGAAAAAACTACTACAAGGCGGACATTTATCGCAAATTCGATTTCGAGACCCCTTCAAAGGTCCTGCTCGTGGATGATGAACGTGAGTTCGTCCAAACCCTGTCCGAACGTTTACTCTTGCGGGATATGGGTTCAGCCATGGCCTACGATGGCGAATCTGCCCTCAGACTGGTCAAGGAGGATGAACCCGAGGTCATGATCCTGGATCTCAAGATGCCAGGCATCGATGGCATCGAGGTTTTGCGCCGGGTAAAGGAAACCAATCCGGAGATAGAGGTTATCATCCTCACCGGACACGGGTCTGAGGCCGACAGAGAAACATGTATGAAACTCGGCGCCTTCGCCTACCTGCAAAAGCCGGTGAATATCGATCTGTTGAGCGATACGCTCAAAAAGGCAAACGAGAAGATTAAGCAAACAAAAGAATCCAGGAATTAAAGCATCAAGATAGGGGCGAAGCCCCTATCTTGATGCAAAAGGCTGGAATACTGGAATAATGGGAATACTAAAACCGAAATTTTGGGATTATTACGATGTGGCAGCCGGCCCCTATAAGCACCTTTTTAACTTCCGGCGCATCTGGAAGTGGGCGGTTCTCCTTACAGCCGGGGTCGCCCTCTTGCCCCTGATTTTCATCACGCTGATCGATTATGACTTCACGCAACGGGCTATCGAATCCGAAATCATGCTGCGCACATCTCGCCTCGTTTCTAATACCCGAAGGAGCATCTCCTTTTTCCTGGCGGAACGTAAGTCCGCCCTGGATTTTATCGACCACGACAACACCTTAGAGAAATTGAACGATCAAATTCGCCTCGGCGAAGTTATGGTAAACCTCAAGAACGCCTTTGGCGGATTTGTAGACCTAGGTGTGATTGACTCGTCAGGCACACAGAGGACCTACGTGGGTCCATACAAGCTCAAGGGAAAGGACTACAGCGATCAGGACTGGTTCAGAGAAGTTGTAACCCGGGGCGTTTACATCAGTGACGTCTTTCTGGGATTTCGGCGTGTGCCCCATCTGGTTATTGCTGTGAAGCACGCGCTGCCAAACGGTTCTTTTTACGTGCTCAGGGCCACATTAGACACGGATAAATTCAATGATCTACTCTCCAATCTCGAACTAAGTGGCCTGGGCGACGTCTTCATCATCAACCATGAAGGCATTCTTCAGACTCCCTCTCACTCCCACGGTGGAGTTCTCGAAAATATTTCTTTGCCTATACCGGAATACGCTCCAGTAACGCAGGTCTTTGAAGGGAGAAGCACCAACGGCGCTCCTCTTGTTATCGGCTACAGGTACATTGCCAACACACCTTTTATCCTGATGATCGTGAAGCAGAAAAGGGAACTCATGAAGCCCTGGCACAAGACCCGCTTGGAGCTCCTCGGGTTTCTGGTAGTCAGTATTACAATTATTTTGGGCGTTATTTTGGGTGGGGCTACCTATTTGGTGAATAGGGTATACCTTGCTGATCAAAGACGCATCATGACTCTTCATGAGGTTGAGTACTCCAATAAGATGGCGTCAATCGGCAGGCTGGCCTCGGGCGTGGCCCATGAGATCAACAACCCCCTTGCCATCATCAACGAGAAGGCAGGACTCATTAAGGATTTGATCACCTTTAAAAAGAATAGCACCAAGGATCCGAAGCTTATTTGTCTTGTGGACTCGGTTCTTTCTTCGGTGGAGAGATGCGGGAGAATCACCAAGCGCCTTTTAGGTTTTGTGCGGCACATGGAAGTCAGTGTCCAGCCCATAAAACTGGATGAGATTATCCATGATGTGCTCGGTTTTTTAGACAAGGAGGCCGAGTACAGATCCATCGCGATCTCCGTTGAGATACCCAATGATATCCCGCAACTCGAAAGCGACCGGGGCAAGCTGCAACAGATTTTCCTCAATGTGATCAACAACGCCTTCGCAGCTATGAGCGACGGGGGGCATCTGGACATTACTGCAAGGCGCGAGGATAAGGATTTCGTTTCAGCCACAATCACTGACAACGGATACGGCATCCCCGAGGAAGACCTCGAGCGCGTTTTTGAGCCGTTTTTCTCCACTAAAACCAAAAAAGGTGGCACGGGTCTCGGACTGTCTATTACATACGGTCTTATACAGGATATTGGGGGCAGGATCAGTGTACAAAGTGAGGAGGGGAAGGGGACAAGTTTTATTATCACTTTACCACTTAAAATGGAGCAAAAGGAAGGGTCAGAGACATGAAAATATTATTAGTAGACGACGAGGAGGAATTGGTTTCTACACTGGCAGAAAGGCTGTCATTCAGGGGGATTGATGCAGACTGGGTGACTAGCTGTGAGGATGCCCTTAAAAAGGTAGAAACCGAGAAATATGACCTCGCCGTGCTGGACGTGAAAATCCCGAGAATCAGCGGGATTGAATTGGGGAGAAGGCTAAAAGAAAAAGATCCCGAGATGGGATTTATCTTTATGACCGGGCACGGATCAGATGATGATTTCAAAGCGGGTTCAGCCGAGGCCGGAGCCGAGTATTATCTGGTGAAGCCGGTCAATATTGAGCTCCTCATTGAGAAGATGAAAAAGGTTCTTGAGGACTAAGGAGGAACGGCATGAACAATCAATGGGACATCATCGGTGGGGAAGGGCTTCAATTTTTCGGCAAAATGTCCGCCTCCATCTCACATGAAATAAAAAACGTCCTGGCCATTATCAACGAAAA
>JAKLQB010000458.1 GCA_022013615.1 Desulfobacterales bacterium
ACCAGCCTCCGGGTACGTGAGGATTTTCTGGCAATTGTGACCATGGGCGTGGGTTTTCTTTTTGTCGGTGTAGTTCGCCAACAGGAAGTCCTTGGCGGCGAACTTGGCATATCCTCAATTCCATCCCACGGGATGGGTAAATTGGGATTTTTGGCGCTTGTACTTTTCCTGGCTGCCCTGGTAACGGCATTCAGCCTGCTTATTAAACGTTCCTGGATGGGTTTTGCCTTTGACGCGGTGGCCGATGATGAAGACACGGCCAGCATACTGAGTGTTGATGTCACCGCATACAAGCTGGCAGCCTTTGCCATGGGAACGGCCATGGCAGGATTGGCCGGCGGGCTATACGCATATTTTGCCCGTTTCATCGTCCCGGACGACTTCGGTTTCATTCCGTCGATTACTGTGCTTTGCATGGTTGCGGTAGGCGGAGTAGGCTCTGTTTTCGGTGTAGTAATTGCCACCGTAATCCTTACTTTGATGCCGGAGTTTTTTCGTTTTATCAGCGATTATAAGCTGTTCGTATACGGCGCATTACTCTTTGCAGTCATGCGCTTCGCCCCTGAGGGGCTGGCCGGGTCCGCTCGAAGTCTTGTCCATGCAATTCAGTCAAAGGGGGGAAATGCGTGAGTGACCTGATGCGAATCAGTGAGGTCACCGTTGACTTCGGCGGGGTTCGTGCTTTAAGCGATGTGTCTTTTAGCGTGGAACAGGGCGAATTCCTGGGTTTGATCGGCCCAAACGGTGCAGGCAAGACCACTTTGCTGCGTGCAATAATCGGTACTGTGACACCTCAATCAGCCAGGTTCATGTTGTCCGGGAGGGACATTGCCCGACTCCCGACATACCGGCGAGCGCGGCTGGGACTTGCCATGACTCACCAGATTGTAAAGCCCTTTCACTCTATGACCATACTGGACAACGTTGCCCTTGCAGCCGGCCACCGTCGTATCGCTAACGCCTTATGGGCCATGAGCTCCTTTGGCCGTTCTGCTGAACGCCGCCGCGCCATGGGTCTTCTGGAGTCGGTTGGTATTGCAGATATTGCTGATAAGAGTGTGGTGGGTCAGCCTCTGGGGGTCTTAAAACGCCTTGAGGTTGCCCGTGCGCTTGCCATGGACCCCAAACTTCTCCTTCTGGATGAACCCCTTGCCGGTCTAAACCATGTGGAAGCGGCTCGTCTGGCCGATACAGTGGCCGGCATTAACCGCGAGGGCATAACCGTGCTCATGATAGAGCATAACCTCGGTGAAATTCTTAGGGTCAGCCACCGTCTTGTCGTGCTTGATAACGGCTATAAAATTGCCGATGGGCATCCAGCAGAGGTTATACAGGATCAGGCGGTTCGCACTGCCTACGTGGGAAAGGAAAAGAAGGATGCTGCGTCTTGAAGGCTTAAGCTGCGGTTATGGCCCAATGCAGGCAGTACACGGGCTTGATCTTGAAGTAACAGAACGCGGAATTACTGCCTTACTCGGAGCCAATGGCGCAGGCAAGTCCTCCACCATCATGTGCATAGCAGGGCATGTCAGGGTCCGCGAAGGGCGCGTGATCTATAAAGGAGAAGATATCACTCACCTTTCACCGGTGGAGCGGGTCAAAAACGGTATTGCAATTGTCCCAGAGGGCAGACGCCTGTTTTCAAGCCTGACAGTTAAAGAGAACCTCATTGTCGGAGGATACAGCCGCCCGAAAGATCACACGGGGAGCGGAATGGACAGGGTGCTGAACATGTTTCCTCGCCTTGCCGAGAGACTCGGACAGAGTGCAGGTTCTCTTTCCGGAGGTGAACAGCAGATGCTGGCCATTGGGAGGGCACTGATGTCTGAACCGGAACTGCTACTCGTGGACGAGCTTTCACTGGGTTTGATGCCCAAGATCATAGACATCTGTTATGAAGTCATCGCCGAGTTGAACCATGGGGGACTGACCATTGTTTTAGTGGAACAAAGCACTCAGCGGGCCCTTGATGTGGCCGATCAGGTCTGTGTTCTTGAATCCGGCCAGACAGTATGGAAGGGCTCTGCACTGGAAGCCCGCAACAGTGCCGCAATGATAGACAGCTTACTCGGTTTGCGGAATGAAAGTGGGCAGATCAAGGCCACGTCCTCCCCCGAATAGCGGGATCTTCCATGGGCGTGGATCTTTACGATTGAGAGATCATATTTTTACATAAAGACCGTTGCCTTCGCTTTTGATTTTCCCTTTCTGCCTCAGCCTGAATATAACGCTGCGTAGACTATTATCTTTTAGCCCTGTCATCTTTTTTAAGGTTGCTGCGTCAATGCCTTTCTTCCTCTTTTTGAAGATGGCTAAGACAGTATCACCCGGGCTTTTCCCTTTTGCTTTTTTGACCATTGGCTTTTTTTTGGCTTTAGGCTTGGGCCTTTTCAGTGCCTGGGGTTTTTCAAGCTTTTCCAGTTCCTTTACAATTTTCTCTGTCTTCTGAGTTAATCTCTTGAGATCCCTTACTACAGCATGCATGTCCTTTTTCAGTTGTTTCATCATTCTATCCTTTCTCATCTGTTCTTGATTTATTGTATATCCACCCTCTCTTTCAGTTCCTTACCGCATTTGAAGAAAGGCAGCCTCTTGGGCTTGACCTCGGTGAGTTTACCTGTTTTAGGGTTCCTGCCTGTGTATCCGTCGTATTGCTTGACAAACATCGAACAGAGGCCACGAACTTCCACTCTGTCGCCACTTACAAGCGCATTTGCCATCTCATCAAAGAATAGTTTCACAACTTCCTCTGCCTTCCCTGAGGGCAGACCTGTATCCTTGCTCAACGCCTCAATCAAACCTGACTTATTCATATTGCCTCCTTTATTCATAAT
>JAKLQB010000459.1 GCA_022013615.1 Desulfobacterales bacterium
GAAGGCCTAAAAATAGATGGCGGAATGGCGGTTGTTTTTGGGCTGCCGATTGGGGAAGTTGAAAGTCTTTGCCAGCAGGTGGGGGATGTAGAGGTTTCTATTGCCAATACGCCGAGGCAGGCCATTATCTCCGGCCTCAATAACTCGGTTGAAAAGGCTATGGAGGCAGCCCTGGCACAAGATGCCCTGGATGCGTATCTGTTACCTGTTGCAGTCCCCTACCACTCCAGATTTGTGGAGCAGAGCAGCAGCCGTTTGTTAGATGAAATCGAAGAAATTCATCTGAGGGATCCTCAGCTACCTCTCATCTCTTATCATTTTTTGGAATCCGTGGTTGATAAAAGGCATTTGAAATATGTTATAGCCTCGCAATTAAGCCGCCCTGTATTGTGGGTTGATTTGATTAAAAAACTACGCGGTTGTAATAGGTTGTTTGTCGAAGTAGGACCTGGCGCGGTCATTTCCAGGACAGTCAAGTGGATTGACAGGAGCATTGAAATCGTAAAAACAGGCACAAATGAAATGTTACTGAAATCGATTGCTGAATGGAGGAAGAGGTAATGAAAATGTCGGCCAAACCGCTATATGACATTTCAGTTATTGAAGAAATACTTCCTCACCGTAGCCCATTTCTATTTGTGGATAGGGTGATAGACTTAGATGTGGGGAGAAATATAATCACCGAAAAAGATCTCTTCTTCGACGATTGTTATTTTGCCGGCCATTTTCCAGGAAACCCGGTAATGCCAGGAATCATCGTCTCAGAGGCATTGGCACAAACATGCGGGCTCCTTTTGGGGCTAACCTGGAGAGAGAAAGGTCTACCAATGGATCGAGACAAAATGGATCTTTTTCTGGCAAATGTTAATATGAAATTCACCTCTCCGGCTAGACCCGGAGACACACTCCGTTTGCAAGCGAGCCTTAAAAAAGAATACGGGAGGTTATTCCTCTTCGATGTAGCTGCCTATGTACTAAGCTGCCTGATTACTAAAGGAACACTTGCACTTGCCGAGTAAACGCTTTGAAATGTTTAAGAATGGAAGCAATTTTTGAATGCTCTAAAAGATAATACTCAGGGGTTTTGACCTCCTGAAAGAAGAGGGTGAGGGGATTGTCTATTGACAATTGATGATTGATTATTGCTATTGACAGCCAGGTGAGGTTTGTATAAATATATACCAATAGTTCACCAGAGGCAAACTATTTAACAGGATAATCCCGCAAGTGCCTAAAGTAAAAACATCTCAATTCGCAAGTTTACTGCGCTTGTTAAACATGATAGTTTCGAATACTGAAATAATGGAAAAACAATATGGAACGAGACAGAGCAGTATCTTACTATATGAAGGTTGCTGAAACGCTGAAGGCGCGTATTCGGGACGGGCAGTACCAGCACAATGACCTGATCCCTTCGGCCCGGAAGTTAGAAGAAGAGTTCAAAGTCAGCAACATCACCATTCGCAAGGCTCTGGATCTTCTGACACGGGAAGGCTTTGTCATGCCCATGCGCGGGGTAGGTACCCGTGTGGTCAAAATTGAGGACGACGTTGTGTCCATAGAGATTACAGGCAGCTTTAGGGACTGGGTAGATTCGGCC
>JAKLQB010000460.1 GCA_022013615.1 Desulfobacterales bacterium
CCCGTTTCGGGGAAGAAATCGACCCCCTGTGCGACAAACTAACCTATCTACCCCCTATGATCTTTTTCGCTTATCAGGGCCTGTTGAATATGACGCTCATCTGGGCCTTACTTGTGATCGAGGCCTGCGGGCAATTCCTTGTCAGGTATATCATCAAGCGTTTTACGAAATTTTCGATGGAGGCCAATAATTTCGGCAAGATCAAGGCCGTCCTCTGCTTTTCCCTGATAATATACTGCGCGCTTCTGGATGTCGCCCTGAGAATCCCCGATGCGACGACACAGATTTTATATGCCTGCATTGTTCTGGCACTTGCCTCAAGTGCCTTCAAAATCATATCCAACCGATTCTACGCGGACATTTTGTCAATCCTGAATTTGACGTGTGGCATTATCGGGATCGGGCTGGTTCTTCAAGGCCGATACGTGCTTATGACCATAGCTGTCCTGGCCGGGCAGATCTTCGATCTGTTTGATGGCAGGATGGCTGAAAAACATGGGGGGACCAAATTCGGGCCGTGGTTGGATGATATTGCGGATCTTGTCAGTTTCGGTATGTGCCCCGGATTACTGATTCTGGTACGGGGCAATTTGAGACTACCCTCTGTAATTTTCGGCATTATCTATTTCTTTGCCGTCGGATTTCGACTGTGGAGATACCTGGTCCGTGACAAGCACGACACGACACTGCCTTCCGGCGCTTTTAACGGATTGCCCAGCCCGGCAGGTGCCATTGTCACCCTGGGCGCCTGCCTGTTCTGGGAAAATCTGTGGATCTCTTGGGGCGTTATTCTTTTGACTTGCTACCTACTGGTGAGCCACATCAGGTTTGTTCATTTCGGCAGGGTGATACTGCGGGGCATCCCTCGAACCTTCATTGTCATATTCGGCTTTCTTGTCGTATTCATCATCGCCTATCTCATCAAGGCGGGGAACCCTGAAATGTTGGGGGCCCTGCTTCTTATATCATTTCTAATTTATGTATTGACGGGGAGCAAAATCCTCAGCCGTATAACTCATCTGCCCCCATTGAGCTAAAGCTCCGTTTGGATACACTTGTCCTTCCTATAAAATCAAGCCAGGGCGGGCCTGTCATCCTGTCAACTATTTTCCCCAGTGAATGATTATTTCCAATCTAATATTCCCCGGGCATTTGCTTGAGCTTTGCGAGGGAAAAGACAGGGCCGTCCTTGCACACATACTGATCCCCGATATTGCATCTGCCACAGATGCCGATACCACACTTCATGCGCATCTCAAGAGAAAGGATGATCCTCTCGGGAGGGAACCCCAGTTTCTCTAACACAGGCTGGGTGAACTTGATCATGATGGGCGGGCCGCACACAATGGCAATGGTGTTGTCCGCACTTGTAATCTTCTGTTCCGTTATGGTCGGGACAAAACCCACATTGTATTTCCAGTCAGGACCATCCGTGCCATCCACAGTGATGTGCATGTTGATGTCATCCCGCTTCTCCCACTCGGCCAGCTCGTCCCTGTAAAGCAATAACCCCGGACTACGGGCGCCATAAACCACAGTGATGTCCTTAAATCTTTTCCTGTTCTCAGGATTAAGCATATACACAATACTGGATCTCAGGGTGGTAAAGGCAAATCCACCGCCAATGATCACCACATTCTTCCCTTCCATCTCTTCCCAGGGATACCAGTTGCCCAGAGGCCCACGAATGCCCATGATATCGTCTTTTTGCATGTTGTGCATATGGGTGGTAACAAGCCCAACTTTATTTATCGTAAAGGTGACAAATCCCTTCTCAGTGGGCGAAGATGCAATGCCTATGGGAATCTCTCCCTTCCCGGGTACGGAGAGCTCGGCAAACTGACCGGGAATGTAGGAGAACTTTTCTTCATCCTCAGGGTTTATGAAGATAAATTTAAAGGTCTTGAGATTCCTGTCCTCAGTCTCTGTAATGATATCATCTACTCGAACCGG
>JAKLQB010000461.1 GCA_022013615.1 Desulfobacterales bacterium
AAACCCTATTTAGATATCTGCAATTTGTCTTGAAGTTGTTATAACCCAGCGTTCACCTTTTCCCAAATAAAAATGCATTTTAGCATCTTTAGGGTTGACTACTGCCAATAAAAGCAGTATATAGAATTGACATGAAGGTGAATCACATGACGGCTGACACTGACCTGACACGCAGACAGGCAGAGATTTTGGAGTTCATCCGGAAATGCCTGAGGGAAGTTGGAGTGCCACCAACCCATCATGAAATCGCCGAGCGATTTGGATTGAAGGGCACGTACGGTTTCAGGCAACACCTTTCCTTGATGGAAAAAAAGGGTCATCTGCGCTTGATCCACGCAAAAGCGCGAGGGATCAGCTTGACGTCACCCATTTCACCGGACCCAGGCCGAAATATCTGTGACATTCCTCTAATTGGACTCATAGCTGCCGGAAAGCCTATTCTGGCCGTGGAAAATGTTGAAGAGTATCTCAGAGTGGGGGTCGGCGTTTTTCACGGACGGAATCTCTTCGCTTTACGTGTCCGAGGCGACAGCATGATCAACGTAGGCATCGCAGAAGGTGATATCGCAATTATCAATCAGCAACCGCGGGTAAATAACGGAGAGATAGCAGCCGTGACCCTCGATGACGAGGCCACTTTGAAACGCGTGATCCTGGCACAGAATTGTGTGCGGCTCAGAGCCGAAAACGATCGCTATCAGGATATCGTCATTACATCGAAATCGGATCGGAAGTTACGTATTGCGGGTAAGTACGTAGGGCTTATTCGGCAAGGTTCACTTGATCTCTTTTAATTCTGGTGAGTTGTCATGAGCGGTGCAGCAGTACTGGAATCATTGGGTTATGATCGATCTCCCAATTTCCTTGACATGACGGAGGTGTCGAAACTATCCCCGTCGCCATTAAGCCATGTTTATCGTAAGGCTTCCAAGGAGTGCGGCCTCCGGGGTGTGTACATCCTTAATGACAGTCACCGAAACGTCGACGTTCCCGTCGTTTTTTATTGCAAGGCACGGGATGAGGCGGAGTCAACCCGTTATCATCGGCTCATTTGGAACCAGAATGTCGCTCCGTTCGTGCTCGTCGAGACATCCGCAACGCTTCGTTTGTACTGTGGATTTCGATTTGCGAGACATGACAATGACCAGCGCTCACAGGGGATTTTAGAGCCGTCGATTTACTTTAATGAGGTCGCCGATCGGCTGAATGCCCTTAGTGCAGACTCCATCGATACAGGAAGGGTGTGGGACGTATGGGGAGCGCAAGTAACCCCACGCACTAAGGTCGATTGGACGCTTTTGTCCCATTTGCGGGATCTTGAACACGAACTGCGGAGCCAGGGAATGACTCGGGACGTGGCTCATGCATTGATTGGCAAGTTCGTGTACCTGCGATACTTGAGAGACCGCAAAATCCTCTCGGATCGAAAGCTCGCGAAATGGGGCATTAACCCTGAAGACGTGTTCAGTCGAAATGCGAATCTTGGCGCATTCCGGGATGTCAACCGATGCCTTGACGAATGGCTGAATGGGTCCATTTTTCCTTTGGAACCTGATAGCATCGAATTACCCCACCTTCAGCTTGTGGCGAGCGTATTTTCCGGAGACTTGCCGCAGGGCCAGCTTCACTTGGATTTCCAGGCCTATGATTTCTCCTTCATACCCATTGAAACCCTCTCTGTCATCTACGAGCAATTCTTGCACTCGCCTGAGAAAGACAGCTTGAACCGAGGCAAGGAAACTGGAGCTTACTATACTCCACTGCCGCTAGTTAACTATATTCTGAACGAACTGGAAAGGAGGCGTCCGCTGGAGGAAGGGATGCGGGTACTTGATCCGTCATGCGGATCAGGTGATTTTCTCGCGCATTGCTATCGGACCTTGAGCGAGAAGCGGCTGAGAAAGGGGGCGCTACGTCCGGCAGAATTGCGGGAGTTGCTTGTTCGCCACATCTGCGGTGTGGATCGCGATGGTGATGCATGCCGAGTCGCCGAAATGAGCCTAATATTAACACTTCTGGACTATACAGCTCCCCCCGATTTGGAGAACAATCCTCGCTTCAAGCTCCCTGTCTTACGGAACAGAATCATTTTCGAGGCTGATTTCTTTGATCCCAATAGCGAATGGGCTAGCACAAGCCGCAACTTTTCATTTGAATGGCTGGTTGGCAATCCGCTTTGGAGAGAGTTTCGCACGGACGACGAGGATTGTTCTCAAAATCGGGGGGAGCTGTAT
>JAKLQB010000462.1 GCA_022013615.1 Desulfobacterales bacterium
GGGAATTCCTGAAGGTAGGGGCAAGCCATTTCCAGAAAACAGATATTCGTTTTATTGCAGCCACAAATATTGAGCTTGATCCTCTGATTGCTAAAGGGAAATTTCGCAAAGACCTGTTTTATCGCCTAAAGGGCGCCTGGCTTCACCTTCCACCCCTTCGAGAAAGAAGAGAGGACATTCCCCTCCTGATCGACACATTCATGGACGAATTCGAGGGGACCAGCAAGAACAAAGGCATTGATGAGCAGGCCTTATCGCTGCTTATTGATTATGACTACCCTGGTAATATAAGAGAACTGAGAGCCATCATCCAATCGGCGGTAAACCTTTCACAGGGCAGACGGATATCCGAAGCTTTTCTTCCCGAATTTTTAGTAAAGCGTAAGAAGGGATTGAAAAAGAAGATCCCTAAACATAACGGCTCTATTGCCCCCCTTGAAGATATAGAAAAGGACCATATATTAAAGGCATATGACTACAGCGAAAAGAACAAGGCCCTGACAGCCAGGCTTCTCGGAATTGGACTGAACACCCTTAGGAGAAAACTCAACCACTATCGGGTGGACTAAGTTTCTGTAAAATGAGTATTTAAAAAAAATTCAAATAAATCGGGGGCCAAGTTTAACCAAACTATAGTAAAAGATTTAACTCAATCACTTAACAACATAGCAAGGAACGGTCTATCAGGATATTTAAAGGATTTACAAGAATTCAAAAAATCAAGTAATCCATGCCTGCCCCGCGGAACGCGAGGTTATCCTGTCAAATGAATACCTGAGTAGTTGCCTCTCGTCATACCCGCGAAGGCGGGTATCCAGGAATTTCGAGATCTGGATTCCCGCCGGTGTTGCCAAAATGGACCGCTCCAAATTGGCAGTATAAGGCATAAGTGGTTGAACACCATTACCATTCACCCAAGGAGATAATAGTCATGGAATCAAAAACATTTTCAATACCAAACATAAGCTGTGATCATTGTGTAATGAGCATCAAAAGAGAGTTGAGTGAGATCGAAGGCGTCTCAAAGGTAGAGGGTAGTGCCGATACAAAAAAGATAACAGTGGAGTGGGATTCACCGGCAACCCTTGAAAGGCTAAAATCCACATTGAAAGAGATCAATTATCCGGCCAATGAGTAAAGAATCAAAAGATTCAGGGAGTTGGAAATTGAGTTTCTTATCTGTGAAATTCTCTCTAATTTATGTGAATAGACGGAGCGAAGCGACTCCTTAACTTCCCCGCTGCAAGCGGGATAAATTGGCACTTTAAACTTTAGTTCACTTTAGTCACTTTTCCGGTTTTTCCGGGTTAGGGTAAGCTTATTTTGTCTGAGAAAAAAGCCACTATCGCGGTCACAGGGATGTCATGCGTCAATTGCGCCCTGAATATTGAAAAAAATGTCAAAAAGCTTCAGGGAGTAAAGGACGCGAATGTCAACTTTGCCACTGAACAGGCCGTAATCTCATATGACTCAAATGAGATTGCGATCAAGGATCTGGTGAAGAATATATATGATGCAGGCTACGGAGTGGCAAAAACAACCGTTGAAATCCCGGTTACTGGGATGACCTGTGCCAACTGTGCCGCGACCGTTGAAAGGACCTTAAACAAAAAGGTTCCCGGTGTAATAAAGGCTTCAGTCAATTTTGCCACAGAGCGCGCCCATGTGGAATACATACCGAGCTTGACCGCCATAGATGAGATGATTGGCGCCATAGAGAAGGCCGGATATGGGGCCATACGACCGGATGAGACTATGGAGGTCGAAGATGTGGAGCTGGCGGCTCGAAAAGCCGAGATCAAAAATCAAACCCGCAAATTCGCGATAGGGATTTTATTCACAGCGCCGCTCTTCTTTCTCAGCATGGGAAGGGACTTCGGTCTTTTTGGACTGTGGTCCCATGCTGAATGGATAAACTGGCTTTTCCTGGCATTGGCAACACCTGTTCAGTTTTATACTGGCGGGGATTACTACATTGGAGGATGGAAAAGCCTTAAAAATGGCAGCGCCAATATGGATGTCCTGGTGGCAATGGGATCATCGGTTGCCTATTTCTACTCCCTTGCTGTCCTTCTTTACACTCCCCTGGGAGAGCATGTTTATTTTGAAACCTCGGCCGTCATCATTACCTTGATCAAGCTTGGCAAAATGATTGAGGCCAGAACAAAAGGCCGCACAGGTGGTGCTATCCGTAAGCTGATGGGGCTGCGACCAAAGACTGCAACCATTATGGAAAGAGAAAAGGAAAGAGAGATCCCGCTTTCCCAGGTCAAGGTGGGAGACGTGATTATTGTACGCCCTGGCGAAAGTATACCGGTAGACGGGGTGGTCCTGGAAGGCGAATCAACAGTTGATGAATCTATGTTAACAGGAGAGCCGATCCCTGTAGATAAGCATGCCGGGACTAAACTTACAGGTGGCACTATCAATGGAGAGGGTCGTATTAAGTTTGAGGCAAACAGGGTCGGAAAGGATACGGCCCTGGCCCAGATCATCCGGCTGGTTCAGGAAGCCCAGGGTAGCAAGGCCCCTATTCAGGCCCTGGCGGATCGGGTCGCCGCTGTGTTCGTGCCTGCCGTAATCGGGATCGCTTTTCTGACTTTTATCCTCTGGTGGACTATTGGTGGCGAATTTGTCCCGGCCATGATACGAATGGTAGCAGTATTGGTCATTGCCTGCCCCTGTGCCCTTGGACTTGCAACGCCCACAGCAATTATGGCTGGA
>JAKLQB010000463.1 GCA_022013615.1 Desulfobacterales bacterium
GGTGTACCCGGATGGCTAACTAAACAATGGAGCTTCACCTACATTTTTTCAACAAAAGGTTAACCAGGGAGTCTGGTAACCACCAAAAAACGTAATGGCGGCCCAAGTTATAGATGTTGGGGAGGCTTCACGAGCTCACCCTAAAGGGCTCGCTCGCCTCCCCAACATCTATAACTTGGCAATGTACCAGTTCTCTTAATTCCTTTTTTTTCATTACAGTTCCTTCAACATTTACAGATATTCAGTATTATCAATATGTTGCTATATGTGTTACATATATGCAACTCAAATGGTAATTCACAGTTGAACCTGAATATTTAGCTTACCACAACATATTGTATTAGGCCACCCCTGCCCAATTCGCCGATCTACACTTCTTGGAAATACAGTTCAAAGATAATCTATCTGGTCTCATGCCATATTAGTGCCATATTAGACTTGAGGTATCTTGCCACGAACTTATAACCTTATAACGCTATTATTGCAGGTATCATCATTTTCGAATTCTAATCTGCTGTACTGCGATCAATGAAATCATGCTCATACAGGCCCCTGCCACAAAAGGAATCCGGTAGTCGATCATCCATAGCATCCCGCCGATAGCCGGAAGAAAAACGGCTGCCAAGTGGTTTATGGTAAACCCCACTGCCATGCTCGAGGCGATGTCTCTGGGGTCGCCTATCTTTTGAAAGTAGGTTCGAATCGCGATGGAAAAATTGAAAAAGATGTGGTCAAGAATATAGAGAAGGGCCACCAGGGTCTTGGAGTCGACAGCGGCGTAGGCCAGGAATATGAATATCAGGCTGGAATATTCCAGGGAGAGGACCTTTCTTTCACCGAATCGGATGATGGCCTTTCCGATGATGGGACTCAGGAAATAGTTGATGAGATTGTTGACCACGAAGAGGGCTGTGACTTCGTGAACGGAGAACTGGAAATTTTTGACAAGAAGGAAGACGGCAAAGGCCATGAAGATCTGCCGCCTGGCACCCCCCATAAATGTGAGGAAGTAAAAGAGCCAGTACTTTTTTCGGAAAATCATTTTTTTGTGCTGAGGCACGATATTACGGTCTGCAGGGTCCTTAAGAAAACCCCAGAGGCCTGCGGCAATAATCATGACTCCGATCAGCAGGTAGATCTGCGTGAAATCAAGGATCGAGGCGGAGAGATAGATAAACACGCCGATCCCGATATTGGAAGCGGCACTCAGGCTGCGCAGTTTGCCGAACACCCACGGAGATGTGTGTTTATCGAAATACTGGAGTGTTAGGGATTGATTGGTTGTCTCAAAGTAATGGAACCCAAAGCTTGCTATTAAGGTGGTCAAGAGTAATCCGGGGTAAGAGGGAAAAATACCGGTGGCTGCCAGGCCTAGTCCCAGGAAGAGGATAGACAGCGCCGAGAGCCGATGCTCTTTGATGAAGATCATGACGAAAATGGCTAAAAGCGCAAGAAACCCCGGTATCTCCCGTACCGACTGTATCATCCCAACGTGATTTCCCTGAAGACCAGCGACTTCCACTGCGAAATTGTTGAACAGGATCAGCCAAGCCTGAAGTCCCACCGAAGAAGCGATGGTGAGCACTATCAGGTACTGATACATGGGATTTTGCTTTACTGTTTTCATAGAGTTGGGGCATTATGCATTAACCCCTTCGTAAGCGTTCACAGGTTCCCCGCTTCCGCTTCGCTTCAGACGGGATTCAACGTTCAGCGCCGCCTCTGGCCGCCAAAGTTGCCAGTTTAATCAAAAAAGTGACGCTGGCCTTGCGGAGTCACATACGAGGGTTAGGGACAATGACAAAATTGAACATTTTGAAACTGCCTCTCATGAATAGCTTGCAATAGCACCACGCTGGTTGATAGGGGCTAAGTTGGTTTTTTAAGAAAAAGAGATAAGAACATTCCTATAAATGAAATCCCTCCGGCCACCAGAAACGGTACAGTAAATGAATTCGTGATATCTGCCAGATATCCCCCTAAGGCAGGTCCTAAGGCCTGACCGATGCCGAAAAACAATGTAATAAATCCGAGCCCGGCGGGTGCCAAACGCGGCCCCACAAAATCACCGGCGGCGGCTGCCATAATCGTCGGAATACTCCAGGCCGTCAGCCCGAATACAACTGCCGACAGATAAAGGCCGAATTCTACCTTGATCAACGCATAGATGATGTAGGAAAGCCCTAAAAACAGATAGGCCAGAGCTGCGCCTTTGCCGCGGCCGAGGCGGTCGGATATGCTGCCCCAGATCACACCGCAAAAAATGCTCAGCCCTCCAACCAAGGCCCACAACCCTCCGGCCGCTTCCTGGGTAAAACCCATTTCCTTAACCAGGTAGGCGGCAAAGAACACCATGTAAATAATGTAGGAGAAACCATAGAAAAAATAGACGACGCCCAGGTACCAGACCGAGCCCATTTTAATCACACTGGTCCACTGAAGGGCTGAGGCTTTTTTTGTATCCGAAGAAGCAGCCGGGCTGGCTTCCGTTTCTTCTGCGCCCACCTGCCGCAATCCCTTTTGCTCCGGCCGGCTGAGCACAAACGCATAAACAATTCCTGAAATTACAAGTACTGCACCTCCCAGAATGTACCAGGAAAAGCGCCAGCCATTTTGACCAAATGCGGTTAATATAGGGGGTACCACCAATCCGGAGATCAAGGTACCGGCCCCAATGCCCGCGGAGACAATTCCGGTGGCAAAACCTCTTTTTTTCATGGCAAACCAGGCCGAACCCAGGGCCATGGCCGGGACGTAGGATGCCCCGTTTCCCAACCCGGTCAGAAGGCGCATAGAAAAGGCAAAGCCAAATGAATTGGCAAGGCCTGTCAGGATCATAGTTATGCCCATAATAATCAAGGCGAAGGTGATTACGATGCGCGTTCCGAATCGCGCGGCAAGGAACCCTCCGATAATCGCCATGGTTAGATAGCCGATGAAATTGCCGGTACCCAAAAGCCCCAGCTGGGTGTAGTTAAACTGGAGCCCGTCCTTCATGGCCGGAAGGATGATCGTGTAAGACATGCGGCCGAACCCGTGGGCGGCGATTGTGGTCAAAAGCCCCATGAAAATGACAATCCAGCCATAGTGAAGTTTGTTCTGCTTCATCCTGACCTCCTTTCTAAAATTAAATTAAATTAAATCATTTACTATTCTATGGGCCGGTTTTTATTCTTTTTTATCTTCAGGTGATACAAACCATTCGCTTTTTCGATAAACAAGGTTTTGGCTCTTAGCTATTAATTCGCCGCTTTTTCCTTCAATGACGGTAATTTCATAGAGGGCCGTTTTTCCTCCTACATGCTGCTCCTTTGCTACCGCAATCAGTTGATCACCTGGTTTTGACGCCTTCAAAAACGAAATGCTAACATTCATAGCAACAGCAGTTTGTCCGTGAGAATTACTCGGTAGTGTACAATTTATTGTGTAAATTCTGAAGTGGTAGAAAAAAGGGCGCTTTTCCTTTAAAAGGGTTTTAACCAAAACCTAAATAAGAAAGGAGAAGCACCCATGAAAGTTGAAATTAGCGTACCAGAAGTAGCGAGCATTTTCAAGGAGATCCAAGAGCAACCGGAAAGAATATTTGAGATGATCCGAGTAGAAATCA
>JAKLQB010000464.1 GCA_022013615.1 Desulfobacterales bacterium
ATTATGAAGGAGAGATTTCTCGATGTAATAAAGTGGGGGTTGATACTGGTTATAGCAGGGGTTGTCTTCTATAAGATATTTGCCCTAACTTACCCCAATATGTACCCTAAGTTTGAGTTTTTCGAAGGCCATAAGGAACTTCAGTGGTACAGATGCAACAAAATAACGGGAGAGGTAGAGCAGTGGCAAAGTCCTGAGATTAACATGGAATACGGAGAATGGGAATCTCTGGGGCCACTTGCAGAGGAAGAGAGACTGAAACGTCTTAAAGCGGAAAGGGAACGAAAAGCCATTGACATAATGGAAACTTTTTGGGGACGAGGTCGACCTATCTCTGAATTGGAAAAAACCTACAGGGATGACTTGCTGGAGGAGGATCTTAAGCAGGTGAGACTGGAGGAAACTCTATTAATGATGGACAGGGTGGATGCCGAGCTCGCGGATAGACGAAAGGAGGTTAAGAAATCAGGACCTATTCAAAGGGAGAGTCAATGAGTGGGCCCGTCAGAACGCATACAACCGACACCACCGGCTTTGCCGCTACAAAACGGAGGACCACATTGCAGAGTTGATATGGGATATTGGAGTTTTTCGGCTTTTAGGTTCTTTTTAATGATAGCCCAAAACTGCAATCCAGCCTGACACCACATATGTTGTGGTTTGACTCACGTGGGGGATTTCTCTACCCTGGAGCAAAGCATCAGCTTTATCCGCGAAGACGAGCTGGTGGAGGTCACACCCCGAGCCGTGCATATGCGCAAGGCCGTGCTGTCCGCCCAAAAACATCATAACCTGCGCAGCGCCAAGGTGAAGAAAAATATTCCGATGTGTTAAAATTGCTCACTTCGCAGCACTAAACTGATTGCCATCGCATTGATTCTTGACAGTCGGCGAAATTTTGACTTTAACTTTATACGAAATCAAACGCCCGGTTTGAGAAACGCCTATGCCTATCAATCTAATACGAATCCTTCACGCTATCCTGCTTACCGTACTGATCTTAAAACCTGTGACGGTGTCGGCTGAAAAGGTAACCATACCTGTTTTCCTCAACTACCCGCAGCTCCAGCTTCTGATGAAGAGAGCAATGTTTACAGGCCCGGATAACTCTGCACGGTATTTGTTGGATAACGATGGTTGCAGTACGGTCTCCTTTTCGGAACCCCATCTGTCCGCAGAGGATGAAGGGCTCCGTTTGAACGCCAAAACCCTCGCGGTAATCGGAGCCAATACAACCGACGGCTGTATGCCCATTACCCGATGGACGGGTCGAACCGTCGTAAAAAGTAAGCCATTATTGGTAAACGGCCAACCGTTGTCAGTGCAGTTCCAGGTGCAGGCTGTCGAGCTCTACGAACAGGGCGGGCTGTTGTCCGACAGTCTTTTACCGCCGATATTTAACACACAATTGCACCAGATCCTGAGCCGGTTCCACATGGATTTGAAACCTGCAACAGATCAGCTCAAAGCCCTGTTACCCTATGTTGTACCCCGCTATTCTGCAGACCGTTTGACCCGCATGATCGACAGTCTGCGTATCGGCCATATTAAGGTCCGGCCCAACGGCCTGGATGTCCACCTTATATTGGATGTTGACGAACTTTCCCCGGCTGAGACAGAACAGGCTCTGACCGCAATTGAAGTGCAGCAACTGGAACAAAGGTGTCAGGCCTGGGATGCTTTTCTGACGTTTGTCGTAAAAGAGGTGGCCACTGCAACGCGCTCAGAAGCACTTCGTTCGACCCTGCTTGATATACTTCTGGACGTACGCTACCAGATTAAATATATTCTCACTTCAAACCCTAAAAGTGGTCCCGATCCGGTGAAACAGCTGTTTGTCCACAGCTGGGAGCGGTTGGAGCCGGTAATGCGGGAAATCAGCATTCATTCGCCGGAACACAATCTGCTGCCTTTTTTGTCGTTCATAACGGCGGCTGACGCCCTCAAGGCACTGGATCGATTGGGACCCGCGGCGGGTCTGGACATATCAACTGATGGTTTAAGACGCCTGGCGCGTCTGCTGAATGACAACCCATCCATTGATCCGCTCAAATATCCGGTCGAAATCGATCCGGTATTGCAACAACTGTTTGATTTCGGAATACATCAAGAAATCGTTCCGCCAAAAAAACCATTTAGTTTCAAACTGCAGTTGATCAGACCGGCATTCGCGGCAAGCCGTTGGGATCGTCTGAATCGTTGGGTACCGACTGCCGCTGAGCTGGATCTTTATCTGCGTGAAATTCGGGATCTATTGGTGGAAGAGGCTAATGAGCGCGTTAAATCATCAACAATAGCTCAGGGGTACGCCCGTGTCTTCCGCAATTTGATGCTTGCAACGGCGTGGCAGGAAAGCTGCTGGCGTCAATATATCCTGGAGAAGCGCAAAATTGTTCCTCTTATTTCCGGATCCGGTGATATCGGTATGTTGCAGATCAATGAAAAGGTATGGCGCGGTTTTTATTCCCCCGCGAAGTTACGCTGGGATATCACCTACAATGCCCGTGCAGGAAGCGAAATCCTATTTAAATTCATGGTCAATTATGCGCTGAAGCAGCATGAGCATAAAAAAGACGGTGGCTTAGCTAATCTGGCACGCGCAACTTATTCCGCATATAACGGTGGGCCCTCGCAGGGGGGCCGTTATCGCAGTAAAAACGTGCCGACCGCACATAAAAAAATCGATACTGCTTTCTGGACAAAATATAAGCAGATCAACCAGGGCAACGAATTTGCCGTAGCGAAATGTCTGGGGGGTGAAGATCCCGGTCCGGCGGCAGCGCCCCAAATCAAAAAGGAGTCCGGATCAAAGCCTGTGGCTGCAGCCGGCAAATCACCACGTATTGAAAATATCGAATGGATACGGAAGCGAAATTCCAAACACTTCACTCTACAACTGGCGGCGGTGAGCAGCGAGCAAGCGGTAAAAAACTTAATCAAGAAACATACTCAGCCCGGTATCTTTTCCTATTATCGAAGAAAACACAAAGGACGGGATTTATATATCGCCATTTACGGCAACTTTTCAACCCGCGCTGATGCCGAAAAGGCCACTGCACATTTTGCCTCGATGAAACCCTGGATACGTGATTTCGGCAGCATTCAGGAAATTATGTCAAAGTGATCCTAACGATATTTGAATAAACCCTTTCTCAGAGATGGATACCATAACCTTCTTTAAGGGCTTATTAAAACTACCAAATGTAGTTGAAAGTTTGGCTGGATTGTCCAGTCACCAACGTTGAAAACTGTCCAAATCCAGAGTGGGCGCGATGCCCACAGCTTTTGGAACCGGGCATCCTGCCACACGCCAACCCACCAAAACAATCAAGAAAAACCCCGTTTATTACCCCAAAAGGAATAAAAAAGTGATATTTATTGACAAAGAAAGACTAAATCAATAGAATGCTATAAGATTTATTCGTGATGA
>JAKLQB010000465.1 GCA_022013615.1 Desulfobacterales bacterium
GGCCCGGGAGGGTACACCGCAGCCATTCGAGGGGCGCAGAAGGGCATGAAAACCCTACTGGTTGAACGTGACGCTGTTGGGGGGACCTGCCTCAACCGGGGTTGTCTGCCCACAAAAACCCTTCTCGAAGATACGCTCACGATCTTCGGGGTCCGCCAATCTCGGTTCCTGAAGGGGGACATGAAGATCAATTTCAAACGGATTGTCGAGCGGAAGGAGATGGTGGTTGATGGAGCGGTGGCGGGAATCACATTCGTCATCAAAGGCAACGGGGCGGAGATCCTGAAAGGGGAGGCCTGCTTCACGGGGCCGAAGAAAATGGAGATTGAGACCGGAGAAGGTGAGCGGAAAGAAATCTCAGCAAGGAATATTATCATTGCCACAGGCGCGGAGGTGGACTATGGGGATCTGGCGGTCGATGAAGAATATATTCTGAGCACGGACGGCGCCCTTAATCTTAAGTCCGTCCCGCCCACGGTGGCCATTGTGGGAGCGGGCAACCGGGGTGTGGAGTTTGCCGGCATTTACAGTAACCTGGGGGCGAGGGTGGTTCTCATAGAAAAGGAGAAAAGGATCCTGCCCAGAGAGCACCGTTGGCTGTCCGGGAGGTATAAAAAGATCCTTTCGGAGCGCAACATAAAGGTTTTGACCCGGTCGAAGATGGTAGCGGCAAAGTCTGAGGGAGAGAACGGGGTCTTACTGACCCTTGAATCGAATCGGGGTCCGAATGAAGTCAAGGTCAGGAAGGCAGTCCTCGCGCTGTCCAGGCGGCCCTCTTTCAGTGGCCTCAATCTCGAGACCGCGGGGTTGTCTTTGAAGGATGGGATGCTGCCTTACGGTCCGGGAATGCAGACCGAGGTGGAGGGCATTTATGTGGTGGGCGATGCAGTCGGTGCCCCCTATCTCGCCCATAAGGCCATTGCCCAGGGCATTGCCGCGGTGGATCATATGCTGGGCCTGGACCCCGACGGCCGCCCGCGATTTGTCCCCAACTGTATTTATGGGGATCCTGAGATAGGGTCGGTCGGCCTGACGGACTATGGGGCCCGAAAAGCCGGTTTGAAGGTTAAAACGGGCGAATTCTATCTTGTGGGCAATGGACGAGCGGGTACTATGGGCAAGGAGGAGGGACTCATCTTGATCGTATCGGATGAGGACACTGGCAATGTTCTGGGGGTTCATATCCTGGGGCCCAGGGCCACCGAACTCGTCTCCTTAGGGGTTATGGCAATGAAGAATGGATTGACAGTTGAGGACCTAAAGAAAACGGTTCTTCCTCACCTCACATTCTCAGAATCCTTCTTTGAGGCGGCCCTCGCCTCATCGGGTGAGGCCATCCATATGCTTCCGGATAGCATAGAACATGAGCCCGAAGATTGACGCTGCCGCTGGCTCCCAAAAAGGCATGGAATTTGTTCATATCTTACAAGAACTGAGCAAAAGAGCCCGGGGGTGAATGCCTGAGGCTGTGTTAATGCATTTTGAGTGACAAGGGTGTAAACCCGTGGGTGTCTACCTTTTTATAGATAACATGGGCAATTATTGAACACAAACAATCAAACATCCAAAAAGGAGGACTGAAATGAAAAGAAGCAGTTTATTCAAATCACGTGGTGGAGCGCTTTTGGTCATAGCATTTATGTTTTTTCTTTGCATGGAGCCCCATGCCATAGCCAAGCCAAAGGCTTTGCGGATAGGTTTCCTGACCGGCCTGACCGGTTTCGCTTCTGACTCCGAGAGAGTTCATCTTCAGGGAGCTGAATTGGCAAGGGATTGGATCAATGAAAAGGGCGGGGTGAACATCAAGGGTGTGAAATACCTGGTTGAGTTGGTTCCCGAGGACCACAAGTGTACCGCCGATGGGGCGGTCGCCGGGGCGACGAAACTCGTTTACGATCAAAAGGTAAAGTACATTGCTGGAACGGTCATGCCGTTTACTGTAGCGGCCGTGACGACGGTGACGGAGCCTGCTGGCGTGATAAGATCCATAGCCTACAACTGTGGCACACCTCAGGAGTTCAGCGCCAACACGCCCTATACCTTCCTTTCTCAGAACGCGACCATTGGCGCTATTATCTCCGGACTCAAGTTCTTGAAAAAGGCTCGTCCTGAGGTAAAGACCATCGCGGTTTTCATTCCCGATGATGGCGCTATCCCATATCTCGGACCACAAGTGAGAAAATGGGCCAAAAGTTACGGAATGGAAGTGAAGGGCGATATCATTGGTTGGCCTCTGAATACCGTGGACTTCACGCCTTTCGCTTTAAAAGCCATCAAAATTAATGCAGATGCCGTTGCCATGGCGAATGGCTGGCCGGCGATGATTGGTGGTGTACTGAAAGCTCTCCGGGAAAACGGTTATAACAAGCCCGTTATAGGCCTCCACTACTCTCAGGCAAAGGATGTTATGGAAGTTGCCGGTAAAGAGGCATCAGACAACTATTTTATCCACGGTATAAATGTGGATACTCCGGAAAAGACGGATATTATAAAATGGATCTTGGATAGAGGGAAGGCCAGGTACGGACATGAGAGGGTTGCGTTTTTGATTGAGGGTTTCGATTCGGTCTTTGTACTCGTTCAGGCCATCGAGAAAGCCCAGAGCCTGGATCCTGACGATGTAAAAAAGGCATGGGAAAAAATGGACGATATCAAGACAGCCTATGGACCGGCCCATATGGGCGGCAAGGAGACCTACGGCCTCCGGCACGCGGTCGTCGGTCCAAGGTCAATCGAGGGTCTGGAAAAAGGCGAAGTCAAATCCTTTGGGTGGATCAGGGATATTGAGGTTCCATGAGTAAACTAATTCTGGGGGCGGAAGCAAGCATGTCGTTTCTGTAGGATTAAGCTTAGGCTCTGGAAGATGGAAGACCGATGGGAACAATCATAGAGATCATCATCAATGCCATTTTGCTGTCATCGATGTATATCCTGGTGGCCTCAGGTTTCGCCCTGGTTCTCAGTATCATGGGCGTCCTGAACTTCGCACACGGTGCACTCTATATGGTAGGCGGCTATGTCTGCTATCAACTGGCTGTTGAATATGGCCTAAACCTGTGGCTGTCGCTCTTTCTCGCAGCAGGCATAATGGGTCTCTTCGGTCTGTTCCTGGAAC
>JAKLQB010000466.1 GCA_022013615.1 Desulfobacterales bacterium
AAGAGATAATAATATCCTGGTGTGCCATGATGCAGCTTACACCGAGATGGCTTTTGATGGCTATCGTCCTCCCAGCTTTCTGGCTGCGGATGGAGCCAAGGAAGTGGGGATTGAATTCCATTCTCTCTCCAAGACCTATAACATGACTGGCTGGCGAATAGGCTTTGCTGTTGGAAACCGAGAGGCAATAGACGGGCTTGGCACCATCAAGAGCAATATTGATTCCGGTGTTTTTCAGGCCGTTCAGATGGCAGGTATAGAGGCCATACGTGGGGACCAGTCCTGTGTCAGAGATATGGTTCAAGTTTATTTGAGACGGCGGGACCTGATGGTCAAGGGGCTCCATGATGTTGGTTTTGAGGTGGAGTCACCCAGGGCGACTTTTTATCTGTGGATTAAGGTCCCTGAAGGCTATACATCTGCGGAATTGACCGAGCGCCTGCTGGAGGATGCTGGCCTGGTTGTGACCCCTGGCAGTGGCTTCGGGGAGCCTGGTGAAGGGTACTTCCGTATCGCGTTGACTCAGAAAAGGGAAAGGCTTGCGGAGGCTGTGCAAAGATTAAAAGCCTTTGGTCTGTAGACGTGGAAAGCACCTTTTCACCAATGACGAAAACAGCTTACATTGGGATCGGTTCAAATCTTGGCGATAAAATAAACAATTGTCTTGAGGCCGTTGTCCGGATCGACGAGATTTCAGGCTGCAGAGTGACGGCACAATCCGGTTTTTACAGGACACAGCCGGTGGGTGTCAAAGGACAGGACTGGTATGTTAATGGTGTAATTGTGTTATCTGCTGATATTTCGGCGCAGGATTTACTGAAAAGCCTCTTAGCCATAGAGGTAGATATGGGAAGGGAAAGAAAAAGGAAGTGGGATTCAAGGATAATTGACCTGGATATCCTTCTATTTGGAGAAGAGGTAATTTCCGAAAAGGGCCTTCAGGTTCCTCACCCGCTGATGCACTTGAGAAGATTTGTGCTGGTGCCAATGGTTTCTTTGGCCCCGGATTTAGTTCATCCTGTGTTAGGAAAAAGTATGGCCGAGTTGCTTGTGGATTCTCCAAAAAAAGATCAGTCTGTGGTTCCCATGGGGGTCGCGTAAATGCGACTTCTGATTTTTGCAGTCCTGGCCTACTTGCTTTATCGTGTCTTGAGGAGCTATTTCGGTTCTGGCCAGAAAATAAGAAAGACTGAAAATGGCGGGGTCATTGACGAGATGGTAAAGGACCCTTTCTGTGACACTTATATACCCGTAAGGGATGCGAAAAGAAGGGTCATAGATGGGAGGGAATATTTTTTCTGCAGTGAGGAGTGTGCTGATAAATTTCAAAAGAAAGAGTCAAAGGAGGAATTATGAAATTTTTTATCGATACGGCCAATATAGATGAGATAATAAAGGCCAATGAATTGGGCATGGTTGACGGCGTAACCACGAATCCGAGCCTGGTTGCCAAAGAGGGGCGGGAGTTCAAGGGGCTTATAAAGGAAATATGCGATATTGTAGATGGCCCGGTCAATGCCGAGGTGGTCAGTACGGATGCAGAAGGGATGGTTAAGGAGGCAAGGGAACTGGCCAAACTGGCTGATAATATTGTTGTAAAAATACCCATGTTGGAAGAGGGCCTAAAGGCAGTAAAGATCTTGGCCCAGGAGGGGATTAATACAAACGTAACCCTTTGTTTTTCCGCGATTCAGGCATTGATGGCAGCAAAGGCAGGGGCCGCGTATATCAGCCCCTTTGTGGGTAGATTGGACGATATCGGCCACATTGGTATGGAGTTAGTGGAAGAGATTATCACAATCTATGATAATTACGGCTTTGAAACCGAGGTGATTGTAGCGAGTATTCGAAATCCAATCCATGTGCTTGAGGCAGCCCTCATGGGCGCAGACATTGCAACAATACCCTTTAAGGTCATTCAACAGTTAACTAAACATCCTTTGACAGATATTGGTGTGGAAAAATTTCTTGCTGATTGGAATAAGCAGGGGTAGACATGTTTGCAGCGAGGGTGAAATGGGCTGGAGTTGCCGGTTTGGCACTTTCACTGTTTTTTATCCTTCCAGTTTCCGCAGACATCTACCGATACGTGGACAAGGACGGGGTCTGGCATTTCACCAACGTTCGAACCGACGTCCAATATAAACTATATATCAAAACCACCCGTAAAACACCTTCGAAGTTTATAAAAGAATATGAGGGAATTATCCTTCAGGCTTCAAGACGGTTTGATGTGGATGTCTCCCTGGTCAAGGCGATTATCAAAGCTGAATCGTACTTTGACCATAAGGCAGTCTCTCACAAGGGAGCGCAGGGATTGATGCAGTTGATGCCCCAGACGTCGAATGCCATGGCCGTGGAAAACCCCTTTGATCCGGAAGAGAATATATTTGGTGGCACGCGATATTTGAGCCTTTTGCTAAAACGTTTTAAAAATGACAAAAAGCTCGCAGTGGCCGCATATAATGCCGGCCCGGAAAGAGTGGAGGCCTGTAATGGTATTCCACCCATAGCTGAGACAGAGCGATTTGTGAAAAAGGTCATGAATTATTATCGGGACTATAGTAGTAAATAGATAGAGATGTGTTTGGTTTCTGCTGATTTTTTATTGACAAAGCACATTTGTGGTGTAAAATAATTTATATATGAGCGGGAATAGCTCAGTTGGTAGAGCCTCACGTTGCCAACGTGATTGTCGCGGGTTCAAGTCCCGTTTCCCGCTCCATAACATATTACTTCCGTGAAATTCACAGAGGTTGATTTAGGGCGGCATAGCCAAGAGGCTAAGGCAGCGGTCTGCAAAACCGTTATTCCCCGGTTCAAATCCGGGTGCCGCCTCCAATAATTACAAGGGGTTAGCTGATATGACTTACCCCTTTTTCATTTATTGCTAGCATTTTGCTACCATCTCATCTGAAAGGAAGCTGGATGTGGGGAGGTGGGGGGTATGAAAATTCAGGACTCCTTACCCCCAGGAAATTAAAGT
>JAKLQB010000467.1 GCA_022013615.1 Desulfobacterales bacterium
ACAACGGGCATGAGTGCAGGCTGCATCGCGATCGCAGAGGCCTCAACAAAACCATCAGCAGTATTTCGGCAATAGGCAGTCCGGATAGTGGAAAAGGTTTTTTTCATAGTTCCGCAACAGAAGGGCGCCATTCTCCCTGCCTACGACATATTCGGGTGTCAGGGGTATCTTGCCGCCGCCCCCGGGGGCGTCTATCACGTAGGTGGGCACGGCATACCCGCTGGTGAACCCGCGCAGGCCCCGAATAATATCGAGGCCCTTGGCCACGGGTGTCCGGAAATGGGCCGATCCTGTGATAGGGTCGCACTGGTACAGGTAGTAAGGCTTGACACGCATCTGCATCAGTTGATGCATCAGGGAGCGCATGGTTTCCACATTGTCGTTGATACCCTTGAGCAGCACCGTTTGCGAACCGAGCGGGATACCTGCATCGGCCAGCATGGCGCAGGCCCGGTAGGCCTCGGGGGTGCACTCGTCCGGATGGGTGAAATGCAGACTCATCCATAGCGGATGGTACTGCCGCAACATGCGTACAAGCTTTGGAGTGATGCGCTGGGGCAGGACGGCCGGCACCTTAGTACCGATGCGCACAATCTCCACGTGCGGGATCTGCCGCAGCCGGGACAGAATCCAGGAGAGCCTCTCCTCGCCGATCAACAGTGGATCCCCGCCCGACAGCAACACATCGCGTACCGAAGGGGTCCTCCGGATATAGTCAAAGGCACTCTCAAGCCGTGACCGGCTTGGATAAAGACCTCCCCGGCCCACCATGCGCGAACGGGTGCAATAACGGCAATAGGTGGAGCAGAAATCCGACAGGAGCAGGAGCACACGGTCGGGGTACCGATGGACCAATCCGGGCACCGGGCTCTGGGATTCCTCACCCAGGGGGTCGTCCGCCTCCCCGAAGTCCCTGATAGTCTCCTGCAGGGTGGGCACCACGGTGCGGCGCAGCGCCTGATGAGGGTCATCCCGGGACAACAGACTCATGTAATAGGGGGTGATGGCCAGGGGCAAACTGCCGGCCGGCCGGGTCATGGCCGACCGCTCATCCTCGGAAAGCACGAGCATTCGCTCAAGTTGGGCCAAACTCCGGATGCGATGGCCTACCTGCCACCGCCAGTCGTTCCACAGTTTGGACGGAACGGCCGGATAAAAACGTTTTCTGAAGGAGCGTATCGCCGGGCTGAAAAGCCTGGCACGTGAAGAAGGAAATTGGACGATGCATGGGCTGGAATTGGTGTGAACCCGGGGAAATGAAAAGGGCAAGGCGGGGCGAAGGTCGAGCCCGGGGTGGGGAGGTTCGTCACTCCCCTCTTCAACGGTGCTAGGAGGCTTTCTTATCACCTGCTCTTTGATCCGCATGGAATTTTGCATTGCTCTTGTCTCCTTTGTTAAGAAGTTTATCCGTATTTCGGCCAGGAACGGTTACGGCCCGGCCGGAATGCCCGCGATCAAAATGAGAAAAATTTCTTGTTTGCGAATATAGGTCTTTCAATGGGAAAATCAAGAAAATAATGAAAGGGGGTATTATTTTTTTTAAAGCAAGTCATTTTATGTGGTTATGACGCTATTCACCTCACGGCGCTAAAAGAGGTGGCAAGATTTCAATCGCTCTCCGCATTTTCGGGGACAGGCTTTACCACCAGGGAGGCCGAGAGGATCGTGAATCATCCCAGGAGGAGAAAAATCGTCATCTATCTGATCATGCTCGGGAATGCCGGCATCGTCTCGGTTATAGCCACTTTCGTCGTCACCCTCCGGGTATCCGGTACCCTCCGCCCCTGTGCCAAGATATATAGCTTTTCCACAGCCGGAGTGACACCCAGTCTGAAACATAACCCGGCTTCACAGCTGCCAAACCCTGTTATTGGTGTTGCCCCGGGTTTATCGCCAATGATCTGCTGTGATGGATATAGGTGAAAAATACGGGGTAACTGCTGGTAATTCAGGATACGATGAGTTATTAATGAAATGGCTTCGGTGACGGAAAAAGCTAAGGGAAGGCTATTGAACGGAAAGATTCTATCGGTATCCATTGTCACTTTTTCCGATCGCCTCCAGCACGTATTGCGGAAGGGCGAAGGCGGCATGGTGTACTTCCGGGTTATAGTAACGGGTTTTCAGGCCGCTTTGCGCATATCGCTGTCTGAGGGTCCGCAGGGCGGTATGCCGCAGATCAGGATTGTCCGTGGCCCAGGTGAACGCCATGATCCCGCCCACATAGGTGGGTACCGCTGCCGAAAAAAAATGCCAGTCTGCAAAGATATCCTTCAGGAGTCCTGCAGTAGAGGCAACCTCCTCCAGCTGGGTAAAGGCCACCCCATTCTGTGTAACGAACACCCCTCCTGGATTCAATCGAAGGTGACAGGAGGTATAGAAATCCCTTGTGAACAGGACATCTCCGGGACCTATGGGATCGGTGGAATCGGAGATGATGACGTCAAAGCGGTCAGGCGCATTCTGAACAAAGCGAAGGCCGTCATCGATAACCACCTGAACCCGAGGGTCTTCAAATGCGCCTTGCGAGTGATCGGGCAAATAACGTTTTGAGGTTTCTATGACTTCCCGGTCGATTTCGACCTGGGTTATCTGTTCAATTCCCCTGTGTTTGGTGACTTCCCGCAACATGGCGCCGTCACCCCCCCCGACAATCAGCACCCGTCTCACGTTCCCGTGGGCAAGAACAGGCACGTGGGTCAGCATTTCGTGATAAATGAACTCGTCCTGCTCTGTGGTCTGAATAATGCCGTCCAGGGCCATGACGCGGCCAAAGATCCCGTTACGGAAGATGACAAGGTGCTGGTGTTCTGTCCTGTTCTCAAAAAACAGTTCATCAACCCTGAATTCCTGGCCGTAGCCTTCATACAATGTTTCAAAGAATGTGTTCATTGTTGACCAGTCCCCGGCGTTTCTCAATAATGTCCATTTTTAGCGGAACAAAGACCCGTTTCAATACCTCGAGGGCCTCTTCAGGCCTGGTGTCACCACACATGAAAATGTCGAAAGCGGCAAAATCCCTTTCCGGCCAGGTGTGGACACTGATGTGAGATTCAGCCAGTACCGCAACGCCCGAGATGCCGCCTGCAGGCTGAAAGTGTTGCAGGTGGATATACAGGAGGGTTGCACTCGCTTTTTCCACGCATTCCCGAAACGTCCGGTCCATTAATGTCAGATCATCGAGATGCTTGGCGCCCCAAAAATCAATAATTAGATGAGTGCCGGCAAAAATCACGCCATTGCGTTCAACAAAATGATCATCATGGATTTTATTGGCTGAAATATTGGAAGACTTTGATGCGTCTTTCGTGGTGATCACCGGCGGAATCGGGGGACCGGATCTGCCCCCAAAAGATTTAATGATATCCATCCTGGCTAAACTCCTCTGCAAACGGTGAATCAATGGTTTCTGCGCCGTTGCCAGAGCGTTTTACCTGGATCCCGGCGCCGTTAATGGGTAAACATAGAGTCCTTTCTTCTTGGGATTAAGGGATTGTACTATAATCCAAGATCCGCAAAAAGGCAAGGGGTTTTATTCAAACAATTGATTAATGAGCCCCGCCATGAGCATAATGATGATGTTTTCGAAATCATCATCCCTATACCCGTGATGCTTTGGCGAAAAGGGGTAATACCCTTAAAAAAGGGTAATAAAGAGGGTAACAAGTTGTATGGTACAATCACCTGATAAAAAGACTTATGTGGAAATATCTTTTATCGAGCATTTTGTGGAGGGCCGTAATCCATTTTTATTGCATATCATACAATTGTATGGCACAAGCATACATTGTGAATAGGAGAGGGAGAGTGGAAAGGAATTGAATGAAAAATGGAAACATCAATGAATAATCTTATGAATACAGATAGTTTTACTTCAAGTCTTGATGCTGTTTTTAGTCCCAAATCTGTGGCAGTCATTGGTGCTTCTTCAACGTTTGGTAAATGGGGCCAGTTTATCCTCAGCAACATTATGGCAGGAGGTTTTAAGGGAAAGATCTTTCCTGTCAATCCAAAAGAGAGGGTTATGTATGGCCTGCCTGTCTACGCGCATATCACGGATGTGCCGGAGCCCGTAGACCTGACTCTTATTACTACCCCGGCAAAGACCGTTCCGGGGATTCTGGAGGAGTGTGGCGCAAAAGGCGTTAAGGGTGTTGTGTTAATCACCTCAGGCTTCAGCGAAACCGATGAAGCGGGCAAAAACCTTGAAAGACATATTGCGGATATCTGCCGGAGGGAGAACCTGACGCTTATTGGACCCAATACCATGGGCATTATCTGCCCGTATGCCGGTCTTTTCGCAACCGGGGTCCATACGAGGCCCAGAAGGGGATCCGTGGCCTTTATCTCCCAATCGGGAAATTTAGGAAACCAGCTTATCCACTGGGCGGAGCAGCAGGGGATTGGTGTCTCTCTGTTTGTGGGGTCAGGAAACGAGGCCATGCTTTCCTGCACCGATTATCTGGAATACCTGGAGAGCGATCCCCACACCAGCATTATTCTTCTGTATCTGGAGAGTGTGGGTGACGGGAGACATTTTCTCGATGTAACAAGGCGAATAAACCGAAAGAAGCCTATTGTTGTTTTAAAGGGCGGGCGAACCGAAGCAGGACGTACGGCTGCGGCCTCACACACCGGCTCCATGAGCGGAGAGGATTCCGTGTTCAGGGCTGCATGCCGCCAGTCAGGGGTTCTGGATGTGGCAGTTCCCTCGGAATTGCTTGATCTGTCTGCTGGTTTTTCCTCGCTGCCTTTGCCCAAAGGAAATCGGGTCGGCATTGTCACCCTGGGTGGGGGCTGGGGAGTGGTGACCGCTGATGAGTGCAACCAGAGAGGGCTGGCGGTACCGGATATCCCGGAGAGCATTATTGAGGCTATCGGCAAATATCTTCCCCCATTCTGGAGCAAAGGAAACCCTGTGGACCTGGTGGGGTCCCGTGATCTCGACGTTCCCCTTGTGGCCGTAGAAGAGCTCCTTAAATGGGATGGGATTGACGCGGTGATAAGCCTGGGCATCGTTGGTCGAAACGAATTGGTACGCCTGTTGATCAAGTCCACCCGCGAGGTTGATAGTGCTGCGTCTCCTGTGTTCTTAGACCAAATGGAGACTCTCAGTCATAACTATGAGGAGAACTATATTGCCAGGATAGTGGGATTAATGGAGGCCTACGGGAAGCCGGTTATTGGTGTGTCCATGGCCAGAACGGATAAAGGGACAGTCCGTCCAGTGGATGGGAAGGGATACAGCGGCGTTTTTTATGAATCACCAGAGGATGCGGTCAATGTCCTGGCCAGGATGGTGGCGTATCAGGATTTTTTAGGGCGAGCTTGATGGGTCTTTTCTGAACATACATCAGCATTCTGGAATTGCTTCCCGCTATTGTTTTTCCCTCAGCATATTGAGCTTATAATAGACATGGCCTAAACTCATGAGTGCCTCATGTGTACCCTGTTCCACGATTCGGCCGTGGTGCATGACCAGGATACGATCCGCATTTCTAATGGTGGAAAGCCTGTGGGCCACAATGAGTGTTGTTCTCCTGGCAGCCATCTGTGAAATAGCCTTTTGGATGAGACGTTCTGTTTCCGGATCGACATTTGAAGTGGCCTCGTCAAGGATGAGTACTCGAGGGTTGGCTGCCAGGGCCCTGGCAAAGGACAAAAGCTGCCGTTCCCCGGCTGAAAGGGTGTATCCCCCTTCCCCGATATCCTGCTGAAAACCGTTGGGGAGCCTCTCAATAAAGGAAAGCGCATTGGCCTCCCTTGCTGCTGATTCAAGTGATTTTACATCTATATCTTTGCGGCCTAAAGATATATTCTCCCCCAGGTTTCCTGAAAAAATAAAGACATCCTGCATGACAAGGCTGATATTCTTTCGGAGTTCGCTTTTTGACCATTTTCTGAGATCCACACCATCCAGAAACACTGCCCCCTCATCCGGATCGTAGAATCGTTCGGCCAGGTTCACCAATGTGGTTTTGCCCGACCCTGTGGCCCCTACAATGGCAACCGTTTCCCCCGGCTTCACCTCAAAAGATATATCATGGAGCACTGGATTGGCCTTCTCATAGGCAAACGATATATGTTTGAAAGTAAGTCGCCCTTTCACTTTTGGCGGGGCTACGGGATGTTCAGGGTCCGGGATCTCTTCTTTGGAATCCATAAACTCAAAAATACGTTCGGTTGAGGCCATGGCCGACTGCATGATGTTGTACTTTTCAGATATGTCCCGGATGGGCTTGAAGAACATCTGGATATAACCGATAAATGCAACCAGTGACCCCAGGGAAAGCTGGTCCGAGATAACTTTTCCGCCCCCATACCAGATAATCAGGGCAACGGCAAATGAAGAGAATAGTTCCATGACCGGCATAAAGATGGCGAACACGCGAATCTGCTTCATGCCGGCAAGATAATTTTCATGATTAATGCGGGCAAAAGCATCCATCTGGAATTTTTCCCTTGCAAAGAGCTGAATCACACGCATCCCAGTAATGCGCTCCTGAAGAAAGGCATTTATTTTTGCGACCGTGGCTCGAAGCTCCCTGAAAGCCTCTCTCGCCAGTGTGCTGAAAAGTAATGTGAGTCCAAAGATGAATGGAAGGAGGACAAAGGAAACCAGGGCCAGGCGCCAGTTGAGGTAGAGGAGGACCGCAAGGATACCTATTAAGAGAAAAAAGTCCTTGAAGACCGTAATGAAGACTGATCGGAACATTTCGTTGAGGTTTTCGATATCATTTGTCACACGAGTGACTAAGCGACCTACAGGATGTCGCTCGAAGAAACGCACTGCTTGAGATTGCATTCTCCGGAAGAGCTTGAGACGAATATCCTGCATCATATGCTGACCAGTGAATTCCAGGAGGTAGTATTCTCCATAACTGAGCACGAACGCGAAGACAAGGAAAAGGATTAATATGAGGGATACCAGCGCCACGCCTCGCACATCAGCGATTCTGATCTTAAGGATATTCTTCTTTGGAAAACTGTTGAGCAGCTCGTATGGGATCAGTTTGGAGCCGTCATCAAGTTCATGAATGGCTTTTATTTTTTTTTCCAGTATACCTTCTGCCTCTACTTCAGATCCGATCCTGTATAACCGCTCCGACGTGAGGATTTTCCTGGTCTTGTAGTCATGGAGATCAGCGGGGTCCAGGTTTTTCAGATTCAGGTTGTCAATGAAACACTGAGACCTGTCCTTGCTTTTCCGCAGTAAATGGCCATACTTTTTCATGAGGACTTTGGCCTCACTACCCTTTAATCCGCCTATATCCAGACGGTACCAGGAAGAGAGGACGTACCTGTCAATGGCAATCTTGGTTAGATAGGGAATAGCCAGTTCAAAAAGAGTGATCAGGATGGTAAGGAAAAGGGCCGTTAAAACTGTTTTTCTGTAAGGAAAAGCATATTTCGACAGTCTCTTCAGCAGCGTGAAGTTATAGGGCTTCCCTAATTGCCCTTCCTCCATGTATCCGTATTCCCCAAACATAAAACTTAGGCTCCTATCTCTAATTCCTCTGCGATAACCTGCTTTTCATAGAGGGTTGTGTATATTCCACCCTTTTTAAGAAGATTTTCGTGGGTCCCCAGTTCCACAAGTTCACCACGCTCAAGCACGGCAATCCGTTCTGCCCGACTGATTGTAGAAATCCTGTGGGAGACAATCAGGTTGGTTTTGTTTTGTCTCAAACCAAGAACCTGGTTCAGGATTCTTTCTTCAGTACGCGTATCCACCATGGAGAGGGCATCATCCAAGATCAGAATGGGCGGATCCAGTATCAGGGCCCGGGCAATAGTCAGTCGTTGCCTTTGGCCCCCTGAGAGCGTGATTCCCCGTTCCCCAAGGAATGTGTCCAATCCTTTTTCAAGATTTTTTATGTCTTCAAAGATATCGGCGGCACGCAAAACCGTCTCCAGGTGGTCCTGGGATACACCGGTCCTGCCGAACAGGACATTGTTACGGATAGTATCAGAAAAGATAAAGACCTCCTGGGTGACAAAGCCGATGTTTTTCCTCAACGCTTGCAGGGGGATTTGCC
>JAKLQB010000468.1 GCA_022013615.1 Desulfobacterales bacterium
AGATCTATGTAGGAAATTTATCGTACGAGGTCACCGAAGAGGACTTACGGCTGGCTTTAGAACAATTCGGGCAGGTTGAATCCAAATCCTTTTGATTGACCACTATGCTTGTCTTTTATAATGGTGGCGGATTCAACCTGCCCGAATTGTTCTAAAGCCAGCCGTAAGTCCTCTTCGGTGACCTCGTACGATAAATTTCCTACATAGATCTTCATTTTGATCTCCTTTTGTAATAAATCATAAATTTTCACATCCTTCAAATCAGCGGCACTTTTGCCCGGGGCTATTTCTGGTTATGTCCATCGGCTTGTTGAAAACAACAGGTCACCGATTATCTCCTCTCAGCGCATTCATTGAAGCTCTATCCACAAGAGCAAAAAGTCCGCTTGCTGCTTGGGGGACCAAGCTATCCTTTTGATTTTTATATAATATCGTCCCAAATATAGACGTTTTCAAGTCTTAAAAGGCCATTTTCGGGAGTAAAATTGGCCCCGTAATGAATTTCTGGCTCACGAAGCTCGTAGCTTTTTTTGCCACCAACAATCTTCCGTCCTTTTGCCTTAACCCCAAGCCTTTTTAATGACGATTTGCCCTTGGCATCTTACTGCTGCTTTCTTAAACGACCCTTTTGGATATGAAAATTGAAGGTTTAAGCCCTAAAAATAAGGAAAAAACCGATCATACTATAAATATATCAAACGGTTAGCTTGTTTCGATACCCAACTAGCATTGTCATTCCAACATATGGCCATAAGCCCAGGAAGGTGGGTTCTAAAATATAGCCCGCCTATCCCGCTGTAGTTTAACGGGGAGCACGCAGACGCACCGCCTCTTATCGGTTCTTGTTAAACTTGTCTTTAAGTTTCAGTAAGGAATCCTGCAGCGGGGGGCGTAATAACTCTTTATGGATGCCTGCTATATTATCTCCTCAGAAAGGAACAGACAGTTGACGATATCGTCAATCATTTTAACATTAAGACTCCCTTCAACAGTCATTTCTTTATTATTGTCTATCTCATCAGGAGTAAACTCATAAAGCTCATAAAGCTCATAAAGCTGAACCCAGGTATCTTTTTTAAAGAAGGTTTTACCGGCAGGAATAAAAAACAGGCTTCGCTCTTTAATACATCCTGCCCTTGCAGGTTTGTGTTTTTGTTGAGATGTGGCCTTTACAAAAAGGTAGGGCTCTTTTTTAGCAGGTGAGTTTAATAATATGATGTATTTTTTTCCGATAAAACCATTATGGAACACTAATTGAGTGTGGTGGTAGATGGCTCCGCGAGTCTGCAATTATTTAGCTCCAAAGATTCTGAACATCTCTAAACGTTCTTCCATCCTTTCGCGGGCTTCATCATACGTCAGGCTGACTATCTCACTGTCGATAGCAAGCATATAATCTATTTTTTGAAATTCTCCTTTTTCTTTAAGGGTCCTATCCCACGGCTCATTCTTTAAATGGGTGGACTCTATCATGGCATCGGCCTGGGCATCTTCAAATACATAGGATATATTTTCCAGCAGATTTAATTCCTTTTTAGAGAAATACCGGTCATCAAACTTCTTTTTAGGCCGGATCTGTTGAAAACCCTCAGTTGGAAGCTCATTGATCGAACTTTTCAGGTCTGGTTTCATATTGCCCGAAAGCTCTTCAAAGAGCTCGTTGGGTACTGGTCCCATCTCCCAGGCAAAATAGTCCAATCCGGTTACAGATTTCCCCGTCTGCTTAAAATGAGAAAAATCTAAAAAATAAAGGAGTTTCAGCAACTTGGTTTTGCCACAATGCTTGGTTTTTTTGGCAAAATATATTATTGCGTTTATTAGTTTTTCTCTATGATGTGTAGTGATCATATCTATAATATCGGCAACTATAGTTTAAAAGTCAAGTGGCTTGGATATAAAACGACTAAGAACTAACTGAAATGCCTAATAAAAGCAATCAATTATTTTTCCGCACTCTTAAGGAATGTGTCGATTGTTCCAATTTCGGAATTGGGCCACGGGCCACGCTAACTTATTGAATATTAAAGCTTTACGTTCTACAAATAGGTGTTTTTACGGTCTTTCGCTAATAATTTTATATAGTTAGCGACCAAACCCCGCATTCCGCCATCCCGATCCCATCCCGGGGTTTTGCGAATATCTATCTCTAAACAGGCTGAATACACGAGTTTTTCTATCCAAACTGATACCCTCTATTAATCCAATAATGCCAGTCTTCGATGGCTTCCCGAGTTTGATCATTTCCATGAATTAATTCAAGTTGCATCAAAGGAACCGCTAAACCATTCCTCTCCCACCGCATCATAACGAACATCTCATGTTCACATTCTTCTTCTGGAGCCATACCGATCACCTCGACTTCATCTCCAATTCTTAGAGGTGATATTGCTCTTTTGGTAATACATTTAGTAAGAAAAGTGAAACTTAGCGTATCCTCAAGGTAATAGTACCACCCCATTGCTTGCTCTTCTGGTCCATAAGCATCTACAACAATTTCCATGGATATACGGTTCTCACGAACTTTGTCTTTTCGTACCTTTGACATCAAGCAACCTTTTGTTATGTTTTCTCTTTATATTCTCGAAAGCTGGACAGCAAATCCGCAAACGACTTCGGTTCATATTTCTTGAAGCCTTCCTCGTCCACGTACACAAAATCATACGTCACATCCGACTGCATCCCGTTGATGTCCTCGCACCATTGGCGTATCCGTTGGACTTTCAACGGTACGTCTAAATCTTCTTGCCCCTTGGTCTCCACCACCACAATTCGCCCATCCGTCAGCTTCACCAGGAAGTCGGGATAGTAGTTGGAAATATCGCCATCGGAGTTCACGTAATCGAGCTTGAAATGCACGGCAAGATAGTTCTTTGCGTATGACAGTACGTCTGAGCAATCTTCGAGGAAACCGGCGAAGTGGAGTTCCAGTTGGCTGTCACCAATGATTCGATTGAAGACGCTTTTCTTCGGGACCAGGTAGCTCTGATCTTTGGCTACAAAGGGGCGGGTCTGGCGGAGCTTGATAGTGTCGCGGATTTCGGCGTTGCCCTTGTCTTGCACGGTAAGGGCGTTGATTGCCTTCTTGAAGGTCTCGATCAGCATTTTTGTTGGGGCCAGTTCGGACAGGTTGCGCAGGGTGTTTGGGCTTTCGAGTTCTACCGGGCAGTCAAACAACTCGTCCTGTACGAATGCTTTGACTTTACCATAGAGAACGTCGTAGCCGCTGACCAGGCGCAGATCCTTCATGATGGCTTGTGCAAAGTAGCCTATCACGCTACGGTAATCGGCGACACCGGCCGTGTCGAGGATCGTGGTATGGGAGACCTCGCCGGTGGTGATGTCCTTGAAGACGATCTCCCGTTGCTCTTCCTCACTGAACTGCAGGTAGGCCACACGTTGATGCCCCAGGGCGGCTACGTCCAGGTCGTTGAGGTCCTTGTATTCCCGGTAGATGCGGGGCGTCAGGACAGGGATTTCAATGTCCAGCGCATCGATGTCTTTCTTCTCGTTCTCTCTGTCAATCTCCACCACCAGCGGCGTTTTGGGCGCAGTCCCCTCGCCCATCGCCTTACGTTCCAGGACCACGCCTTCGGCCTGGATAGATTCGACGAAGTCCATAAAGGCATTAGTGCCGACTACGCTAACGTATTCCTCTGTACCGCCGGTGTACATCTTGCGAAGTCCACGGCCCAGCGTCTGTTCCGGGAGAATGTTGCTTTTGGCTGAGTAGGCGCGCAGTCCGACGATGGTGGTAACGTTGCGTACGTCCCACCCTTCCTTGAGCATCATCACGGAGATGATGGCCTTATAAGGGTTGTCGGCGGCGTCAATCTCATTGGCCTGTTTGCGTAAAGATTCCAGTACGTCTTTGGCGTTACCTGATTGCGCCTCGGAAATCTCGCCGTTGTTCTTTGTATGAATAACCAGGACAGAGCCCTTTAAGTCGGGATAGTGGCCTTCCAGGTATTCGGCGACGTCATCGCAGTTGCGTGTGTCGTCGGTCATTACGAACAGGATGGCTTTTTTGCCCAGTTTCTTGTGCTCGTCATACGCCTTGCGCCATTCAATGACCCCGAGATCGATGTAGTCGGCATATTTCTCGGTGTACTTGGCGCTCTGGCGCTCGCTGAGCTTCGCCCGGCTTGCAGCGTCTGGCAGGACAGGGTGTTTGACCACGTTTTGTGATATGGCTTCTACAAGGGGGTAATCGGCGACGGTCTGCACGAAGATAGCGCCGTTGTTGTGTTTCGGCGTGGCGGTTACGTCCAGCTGTAGGGAGAGCGCGGCATCTTTCTGCTTCAACCGGTTGTGGATATCCTGGATGGATTTAAACCAGGCCATGCGCGGATCATGGATGTGGTGTGCCTCGTCATTCAGGACCATCAGCTCGTCGATATCGCGTACGATCATACCCAAATCCACCTTGGAATCTGTGGTCGCCCCGGTGGGCTGCTTGCCCAGGAAATAGTCCATGGTGTTTTCGTCGTCCGGTGAAGGGGGGATATCGTTGCCGGCATAGACACGGTGGATATTGGTCAGAAAGATATTGCCGGTGGGTCGGGTGATGGTGACCTCGTCTTGCTTGTGAAGGGTGAGTTGAAAATCATCGCGCCAGTTGTGGCCATCTATCCCATTATCAGGAAGCACCGGATCGTCGAAGAAGATCTGGAGTCCTTGAAAGTCTCGATAGATGCGGTCGAGCACGATGATGTTGGGCGTGATTACCAGGAAGTTGCGCGCCAGTTGAGAGTCTGACTCATAGAGTTTATGGAAGAAACTCCATGCCAGCGCAAGGCTGAGGACCTTGGTCTTGCCGCTTCCGGTAGCCATTTTGACTACAAAGCGCCGCCATGTCTCGTCGAACATGCTTCCCGATACAAGGCCGCTTGCATCGAAGCGCATCATGTCATGCTTATCCTGAACGCCTACGACGTCGTACAGGTAAACGATCGTTTCCAATGCTTCGCGTTGGGCAAAATAGTACTGAAACTGACTCATGGTCCCGCCTGCCTGTGCGTGACCGCACGCAGACAGGTCTGCTTGCTGCAACATGTGCGGAGTATTGAACCACCAGTTGAGCAGGCTCTTGCTGGTGTTGGCCGCGCCGACGTAGCCGCCGTCCCTGAACTCCTTCACTTTCTTGCGCAGTTGCGATACCAAGGGTGGCATGAGTTTTTCCATGCTCGTTTCGCGCAAGGCTTCATCGGCAGGGAACCAGCGAATGTCCGGATCAAGAATTGCGTGTGGCGAATCGGGGAAGTTTTTGTGTAGCGCCATTATTTCATCTCCAGCCGTTTGATTCCGCTTTCGTCCGTGAGCAATTCTATTTGCTCAATAGCAATCCGGTTTAGCCCCATCAGACGCTCCGGCTGTTCAATTCCCTCGTTAATGAACCGCATTCAGATTCTCCCGATTGAC
>JAKLQB010000469.1 GCA_022013615.1 Desulfobacterales bacterium
AAAGTATTAGATACCGAAACGGCAATGATAATCGCTGCTTCCAGTGGGAGCATTGCAAGAACCGCGGCCATAAATGAACTCCTTGCAAGGGGGATAGAGTCGAGTCAGCCCGTCAGTCAACAGGCCCCTCCTTCAACCAGTACTTCCTATGCTTACGGACCGAAAACATATGGTGTTGTAGAGGATTTCTATTTTAGGATTGTTGTTTTGAATGTTGGAAAGAGCGGTAATAAATTTGCAAATATTCAACTTGAATATCAGAATAAGACCGATAAGGAAATAAAATTAGTTTATGGATCCGGTTGGGCTGCCATACTTGTTGACGACATGGGGAATAAAAGCCAAATACACAATAATAGCTTGCCAAGTTCCATAATCCCACCAAAGGCGAAGAAGAGTCTGGGTCTTGGATTTGAATTTTATGGAGGAAAAAAATTAGGAGATAATTTCAATTTAACTATTCTTCACCGCAGCAATCCCCAGGCTCTATATCTTTTACAAACTTAAAGGCCAAGTAAATCCTCGATAGCTTGAAAACAGGACATGAAACATAGGGAGGCCAGTACAATGAAAAAAAACCTTATAAGAATTTACAGCGGGTTCCTTCTATCAACCATCTTTTTCTTGTTAAGTTCGCCCTCTTCAATGGCTTATGAGAAGGAGATAAAAGACCTATCCGCTTTTTTATCAGCTCAAATCACAGAAGCAGGTAGGAAAACTATTGCTGTTGTTGATTTTACAGACCTTCAGGGAAATGTAACTGAACTTGGAAGATTCCTTGCGGAAGAGTTTTCCGTATCTTTTGCTGGGGCAGGCGAAGGATTCGAAGTTGTTGATCGAACACACTTAAAGAGCATCGTTGCTGAGCATAAGCTTTCTCTAACTGGCATGATAGATCCTAAGACGGCTAGAAAATTAGGGCAGATCGCCGGTGTGGACACGCTTATTACAGGGACAATTACACCTTTCGGGGATAGTATAAGACTATCGGTCAAGGTTTTGGACACTGAAACGGCAAAAGTGATTAGTGCTACTACAGGAAATATTGCGAAGACCAACGCCATTGAGGAGTTACTGGCAAGAGGAATACAGATGGCCAGAACTACTGGAGGAGGACTGGTAGCAATGCCCCTTGCTCCGTATGCTGTGGGAAAGGCCGTTGAAGCGGAAGGCTTTATCTTCAGACCAGTGAAATGTGTAAGAAGTGGCGGTAAAGTGATATGTACAATTTCCTTTGTTAACAACGGAAAAGAAGAGAGAGAAATAGGCATATGTGGCCACGATTACCATGGACATAGTTACCTATATGATAACTTTGGAAACCAGCACCGGGTTTCCCTGAAGATCGGAAGGCAGGTAAGCGGCTATACTGAACAAAACTTTATCGCTCAATTGCCTATTAATGTTTCCTTTATAGCAGAAGACGTACGTTCGGATGCAACCCACGTTACAGTGGCTATAAAAATTTTCCGAGTTAAGAGAACAATAGCAGTTAGGAATATTCCTATAACCAAATAAAGAACAATTCTCAGTAACATTTCGTCTCCCAAATGAGAAAATAGGTTAAAGTCAAGACCCGTGCGTTTTTGCAATCAGTGGGGTAAAGAGGGAGGAAAGGTTTTCGAAGTGCGGGGTAGCATTCTTCGGATCCCCAAATAAACACAAAAACAAGAACTTAAAGACTTTTCCACTCCTGAGCTTCACAGATTTGTCTTGCAGGACTCAGGGACAAAAGAAGTGTTAACATACAACTTGGCCGGATTCACTTAGTTCTACCAAGACTTGCTTCCTAGTGGCGCCATTAACAAGTCGAAAATTATGTTTCGTATCCTCATTTGCCTTCATTAAAAACCTGTATCATTTAGGATAAGTGCTTATGTTATTTGAATAATTTTCCTTTGTTTGCGTCTAATTAACCAGGAGAGGAATAATTTGTCCTCCCTTTCCGATGAAAAACTGATTAAGTCGTGTATTGCCGGAAATCGGGAACATTACCGGCTGGTTTATGAGCGCTACAAGGACTATGTGGCAGGCCTGGTTTGGCGCTTGGTCAGGGACGGAGAGGTAACTCGAGACCTGACACAGGAAACGTTTTTAAAGGCCTTTAAAGGGCTCAAAAAATTCAGGGGATAATCCTCTTTTAAAACCTGGTTATCGCGAATAGCCGTTAATCAGTATAAAGATTATTTAAGAGGGTTGAAGCGCAGACATGGGAAGGCCCACGTTTCCCTAAATGCTTCTGAAAACGAAGGAGGTATAGAGCTTCCTGCCAAGGACTCTACATCCGATCCCCAGCGCCAAGTCTTGCAAAAGGAACTAAAAACGGTGGTGGAAGCCGCGATGGATAAACTATCAATAGAACATAAGACAGTCATTTTACTTTGGCAAGAGGGGTTTTCTTATGACGATATAGCGGCAATCACCAAGACTTCACAAGAAACGGTGGGAAGCCGGATATATTATGCCAAAATGCATTTGAGGGATCTTCTAATACCTTATATCAAAGGAATAGGGTGATGGAAAAGACATGTGAGAGCCTTGGTCCCCGATTAAGTGCCTATCTTGATGGGGAACTGGCAGAAGAAGAGCGAAGAAAGGTGAAAAAGCACCTGGAAACCTGCCAGGCATGCAGGGAGCTGGTTCACGAACTTGAAGAAACCGGAACCATCCTGAAAAGTGCCCTTTCCTCTGCCTCTGAATCGGAGGTGGATTTGACCGGCGTATGGGAAGAAATCGAGGAGCGCACTCATTTTGGACCGTCCTTATGGCAGAGGATGAAAAAGCTGGTTGGGAAACCGGTTGTATGGTTGCCAGCGACGGTTGCCACTGCCGCAGTCGCCTTGCTGCTCTTTATCTTGCCTATCCTAAAGGTGCAGGTGCCGATAGAATTGAGCCGGGTGGAATCGGTCTATAGCCGGACAGGCAGAGTCATGGTTCTCCAAACCCCAGAAAGCGGCCGGCCGCTCATCTGGATTCTTCCTGAGGCAGGAAAAGGGGGTAGCTCATGAAATCCAATTCGGGCAAGAGACTGATCTGTATTCTATGGTGCCTTGGCCTTTTTCTTTTGAGACCGCCGCTTGCTGCTGCGTTTTCAGACATCCTGGTGAATGTCGAGGTAATCAAGGCAACCCGGAATTCGACAGAGATTGATCCCCAACTACAAGACTTGGTTAAAGAGCTTGCGCCTGTACTTAATTATTCCGGTTTCTCTCTCTTAAAGAAAATTGAAATTCGCCTAGTACAGAAGGGCAAAGGAGATGTAATTCTGTCTTCCGGTCGGGTGCTGGAACTTGAATTTCTTGGATTTGAAGACAAGCAGGCGAGGCTTTTGGTCAGGATTGTCGAAAAGGGCGAACAAACCTTTCGCACGACTCTCTTGATGGTCGACAAGGGCAGTGTTCTGATTGGTGGCCCGCCGCATCATGATGGCGTCCTTCTTTTGCGGATAGGGGCTGGTTTTGTGCCCTAATCACGGGAATGGAATCCCACACGGTTCACAAAACATCGCCCTGCCAGTTTGGTACATATCTCAGCTAAAACTCCCCAAAAACCTTCCTAAACCCATTCATAGCCATTTTCAGTATCACTTTAAGCCGTTCTTTCCAAGAGCTTGGGCCACCACAGGCGTTCGGCTCTTTTTACCCACAAGATAACTTCCGTTTCTTGAGTTTTGGCTCCAAGTTTTAATGATAGGAGCAATGCTCATACCAACCCATGCCTGTGCGCATTTCTCATTATTCATGAATTTTTCACTCCTCCAGGAGCAGGACTCAATCGTTCCCTATAACGCCTATTCTGAAAGTAGAGGGATTCAAGGCGAAATCATTCAAAAAATCTTTTTGAAGAAAATCGGTTAGTCAGCGTCTAAAGTAATGACTCGAAAGATTACTCAAGCAAGGTGGTGAGACGTAAATGAGCATTAGAATTATAAGAGCAATATTACAACATTACCTGAATCCTCTCCACATTTACTGCCGTTTGATGAATCTCGGCCTGGCAAAGGACTTAGCCATTTTCCTGTGCCGCTTCTACGAACGAGCTATTACTTTAGACGCTGACTAA
>JAKLQB010000470.1 GCA_022013615.1 Desulfobacterales bacterium
AATATTCCTTAAGGAATGGATAGAAAGCCTGGGGACTCATTTTGAAGTCAGGATTAATCAGAAACTGTTGAATAAATTGGAATTGAATTGAATGAAAGGATTTAAGCTTTTTTCCATAACCATTTGGACGGCGGTTCTGGCCCTGATATTTCAATCCGTAGTATTGGCTGAAATATGCAACAGGGTGGTGGCACAAGTGAATAACGATGTGATCACACTCTACGAACTGGATAACAAGATCAAAGAGCTTACCGGTTATGATTCAGGTGAGCTTAAAATGAAAGATGAAAAAAAATATATAGAAACCCGGCGCAAGGTTTTAGATCTTCTGGTCGATGAAAAAATTGCCTTCGAGAAAATCCGGGAAATGGGAATCGAGGTTACGCCCGGGGAGATTGATGAAGCTATTGAAAGGATAAAGGAAAGTAACCAGTTGACCCAGGAAGGCATGATTGCCAGACTTAAAAAGCAAGAAGTGAGTTTTGAGTCGTACCGGGAAGAAATCAAAAGGCAACTGGAACGGAACAGACTTATCAATTACGAAGTAAAGTCTAAGATAGTCATAAGAGAGGAAGAGATCAAAGACTATTACAGCAATAACAAGGATAAATTCAGCATCATAGCAAAAGTGCATCTTGCAACCATCTTCCTGAAGCAGGAAGACCCGTCAAATCAAGAAGAAACGGTTGCTCTTTTACGGAAAGCCGAAGAGATCGTCTTCAGACTGAAAAAGGGTGAGGATTTCGGTAAAATGGCCAGGGAGTTCTCTCAAGGCCCCGGCGCCAAAGAGGGCGGGGATCTGGGGTTTTTCAAGACGGCCCAGCTTGATCCGGATCTTCTGGAAGTTCTAAAAGGCATGTCAACGGGAGACGTTACCAGGCCGATCATAAGACAGGCCGGGATACAGATTGTTAAGCTTCTTGAAAAGCAGGACAGCGGAGTGAAGCCCTTTGAAGAGGTAAGAGATGCCATTTTTGAAATTCTTTACAAGGAAGAAATAGACAAAAGATATTCCTCCTGGATCAAAGAGTTAAGAGAAAAGGCATATACAAAAATCATTTTTTAAAACTGGGCAAATATGAACCACCTTGAATATCGGCACCCTACCGGTCAAAAGGCCTTTTCCTTCGAGTCAGACACTCTTTCGGAGCATAGCCCGGGACGGAGACCAGATGTGGAGGATGGAGAAACAGGGTCAATTATGGAAAGTGGTGTAGGGGCCCTTTTGAAGGATGAAAGGCAAAGAAAAGGACTCGATTTTGGTCAGGTCTCAGAAATGACCAGGATCCAGCCTCACATCCTTCAGGCTATAGAAAGCGAAGACTGGCCCAGTCTCCCTTCGCCGATTTTTGTGAAGGGATTTGTCCGTTCTTACGCCCATGCTGTGGGATTGGATGCGGGGGAGATTGTAGCTCTTTATCAGAAGACTGCCCCCATTGAATCTACAACTCCCAAGCCTCTTGGAGAGCCTGTGGGGAGCAGGAAAACCCTCTCGGTTGTGTTGATCCTTCTATTGGTTACAATGGCATTAGCCTATTTTTTGTGGAAGGGGTATCTACCTGGAAAGGACGTCTCGGAGCGCTCTCAGACAATTCATTCAGTTGACAGCAGCATGGTGAATTCAGAGCCTGTTCAGGAAACTTTCAGCAAAACCCAGGAACTGCCTTTGAAGAAGCAGAAAGAACCTGTATCGGGCAAGGTCTCTGAATCGGTGGAACAGGTACCCCGGATGGAGAAGGCTTTAATCCTAACGGCTTCTGCACCGGAGCCGTCTCCTGAACTTGTTGACGTTAAGCCTCCCAACAACCCCTTGGAGGAAAAGGCGGCAACATCATTTTCAGCAGGACCGTTGTTAGCCTATGAGCCTGAAACAAGCCCCGAAACTGAAATCCGGGAACTGATTCTTAAGGCAAATGTTAGAGAAAAGACCTGGGTCAGGGTCTTTGTGGATGATCAGGATCCCAAAGAATATATCTTCACTCCTGGAAGTCACCCTGAATGGAAAGCCAAAGAGGGCATGGAATTGCTTATCGGCAACGCGGGGGGTATTAGTTTTGAGTTTAATGGCGTACAGGTCGAAAATATTGGAAACCCCGGGCAGGTGGTTCGTTTGAGCCTGCCTGAAGGATACAAAAGAAAGAAATTGCTGGATTAAAATGAAAAACGTTTTCCATATCTTTGAAGATAGGGGTTTTATTGAACAGGTAACTGACAGGAAACTCGTGCGTGAGCTCCTTGAAAACCCTACAACCTGCTACATCGGGTTTGATCCAACCGCAAAAAGCTTACATGTGGGGAGCCTTCTCCCCATCATGTCGCTCGTCCACATGCAGAGAGCAGGGCACAGGCCGATCGGTGTCGTTGGAGGCGGGACCGGTCTTGTGGGAGACCCCAGCGGAAAAACGGAAATGCGCAGTATTTTAACACTGGAAGAAATCAATGAAAACGCTGAGGCACTAAAGAAGCAGTTGTCTCGTTTCATTGATTTCAGCGATGGAAAGGCTATAATGGTCAATAACGCTGACTGGCTCACGGATCTCCGCTATATAGAATTTCTTCGAGATATTGGGCGGCATTTTAGTGTGAACAGGATGCTTGCAGCGGAAAGTTACAGGGCAAGGCTGGAAACCGGGCTGAGCTTCATAGAGTTTAACTATATGCTGCTCCAGGCATATGACTTCTGGTATCTGTTCAAACATTACGACTGCCACCTCCAGATGGGCGGAAATGATCAGTGGGGCAACATCCTGGCCGGCGCAGATCTCACAAGACGCCTTGAAGGGGAAGTCATCCACGGCCTGACTTTCCCTCTCTTGATCACATCCTCAGGGATTAAAATGGGTAAAACCCACAAAGGGGCAGTCTGGCTTGACGCTTCATTGACGTCGCCTTATGACTATTACCAATATTGGATTAACCAGGACGACGGTGATGTGGAACGTTTTTTGGGCCTTTTCACATTTCTTCCCATGGAGGAAGTCCGTCAGCTTGGACGTTTAAAAGGGGCTGACATGCGAACAGCAAAAGAAGTGCTGGCTTACGAGGCCACAAAACTGTGCCATGGCCAGGAAGAGGCAGACCATGCACATGAAGCTTCTCAACAGCTATTTGGCCCTGACAGAGCAAAGTCTCCCGAGGCTGCCCCTACATACAGCATTGGTCAAGAAGAACTTGATCAGGGTATCCCGGCTTATATACTTTTTGAAAAAGCAGGCCTTTGTAAGACTCGTAGTGAGGCCCGCCGGCTCATTTCTCAGGGCGGTGGATATATAAACGGCCAAAGGGTTAAAACGTTTGACCAGGCAATCAACATCAATGATTTGCAACAGGACTTCTTGCTGCTGAGGGCAGGTAAAAAGAGGTATGTAAGGATTACACAGGAATAACCCCTGCGCCTTGCTGAGCAGGGCGGGGCTTTCAAGATCTGCCCCGATAGCGCATGTGATGATTATGAAAGATACAGAAGGCAAACCAGTCCAGGAAGGGGATGAAAAACCGGAAGAAAGGCATTCTGTTGACCCCAGCGAATTTCGCCTTGCCCCTGTCGCCCAGTCAGAAAGGAACTTAGTACCTTATGATCCGCTTCAGATGTACCTCTTTGAGATAAAGAGGTATAATCTGCTGACCAGGGAGGAGGAGATAGAACTGGGCAAAAGGGTCAGAGAGAAAAAGGACCAGAAGGCCGCCTACAGGCTGGCTACTTCCAACCTGAGATTGGTAGTGAAAATTGCCATGGATTTCCACCGGTACTGGACAAAAAATCTGTTAGACTTGATCCAGGAAGGAAACCTGGGTCTCTTACAGGCTGTCAAGAAATTTGATCCTTATCGGGGCATAAAATTTTCATACTATGCGTCATTTTGGATTAAGGCGTATATGTTGAAATTCGTAATGGATAACTGGAAACTGGTCAAAATTGGAACAACTCAGAGCCAACGCAAGCTGTTCTTCAATTTGGCTAAGGAGCGAGACAAGCTGATAGCCGAAGGGTTTAGTCCTGAACCCAGGCTTTTGGCTGAGCGGCTTGCTGTCAAAGAAGAGGAAGTTGTTGAGATGAGCCAGCGTCTTGGAGGATGGGAGATTTCCCTTAGCGCTCCTGTTGGCGATGATTCGAGAGAAGCCTATGGTGCTCTTCTGCCAGACCCGGGTATGAGCACAGATGAGCAGCTTTCTAAAAATCAAAGGCGGCAGATCTTAACACAGAAGCTCAGGGAGTTTCGCAGGACACTTTCCGGGAATAAAGCTGATATTTTTGATAACCGGATTATGGCAGAAAAGCCCTTGACCCTCCAGGAGCTTGGAGACAAATATCATATATCACGGGAGAGAGTTCGCCAAATCCAGGAAAAAATTACTAAAAATATCAGAAAGTGGCTCAAAGAACAGATCCCGGATTTTGAAGAAGAGTATTCTGACTTTATAAAATGAAAAAAGAACCCGCAATCCGTAACTCGCAACCCGTAACCCGCAATGAGTTAACCTCATGCGGATACTGGAGACTTACAGGCGTTCTATCACTTTTCCTTATAATAGGACTCGTCTCAGGATGTGTTGGGCTTGCACCCCGGGTCACACCTTTGGAGTCCGTGTCGCCTGAAGCTGGAAGAAGAGTATCCCCCCCTAAAGAAATGGACAATGTTCAGGAGGCTTACAAAAATTTTGCATTGGCCTCCATTGCCGTGACGCATGGCAACCCCCAGGATGCGCGGACATATCTTTCCAGGGCCATCGAAAAAGACCCGGAATCCGCTTATCTCTGCACAAAAATGGCTTTGCTTCTCAAAAGCATGAAAGACTACCCGGGTGCCCTAAAATATGCTCTCAGATGTGAAGACCTGGAGCCTGAAAATGTGAGAAGCAAGATACTTCTTGCCGACCTTTATGCCCTCACGGGTGACGACGACATTGCCATAGAACAGTACCGCAAGGCCGTGGACCTTGATCCGGAAAACGACCGGATAAGACTTCTTCTAACTACCATTCTAATCAAAAAGGAACAATCCGACGAGGCGCTCAACCAGTTGGAAATAATATTAGAACGGAATCCCGAACTTGTCATCGCTCATTATTACCGGGGAAGGATTAACTTGGAGAAAAGTCGTCATGCAGAGGCTGAACAGGCATTCCTTGAGGCACTGAGACTAAACGAAACCCTGGAACCCGCCCTGTTTGATCTGGGAACGCTCTATCAGATGACTGACAGAAACGTGGATGCGGTTGAGATCTATGAGAAATTGCTGGAGCTTTATCCTGACAATATGGGGGCCAGGAAAAGGCTGGTGGATCTATACATCGAGCTCGGTCAGAATGAGAAAGCTGAGCAGCAAACAGAAGAAATCAAAGAGCATTCAAAGCCTGGTGAACCGGGAAGGCAGGCCCTTGGCCTAATCTATCTCAGACAGGGAAAGCTCGATGAATCCATAGAGGAATTAAACCTGATTGTTTCCGCCTGGCCGGGTGATTACAAATCCAGGTACTATCTCGGTACAGCCTATGAAGAAAAAGGGGATATTGATAAAGCCCTGGAACACTTCGGCCAGATCAAGCCAGAGTCAAAGTATTTTTTAAGTGCTCAAATGCATATGGGGTATCTCCTCAGTGAGCAGAAAAAATATGACGAAGCCATCAGGGTCATCGAAAAAGCCATTACGCTGAAAAAAGAAAAGATTGAGCTCTATTTGATGCTGGCGTCAGTTTATGAAGCAAAGGAGGAATACGAGAAAGCCATCGAGGTTGTTAAAAACGGGCTAAGTCAGGACGAAAAAAACATTGATCTTATATTCCGTCTCGGCGTACTTCTCGATAAGTCCGGCGATAAGGCGTCATGTCTAAAGCAGATGAAGCGGATTTTGGAAATAGATCCCGAACACGCGGACTCATTAAACTACATAGGGTATACATACGCAGACAAGGGGATAAAGCTGGATGAGGCTATGGAACTGATCCAGAAGGCCTTAAAACTAAAGCCTGAAAGCGGTTACATAATAGATAGCCTGGGATGGGTCTATTTCAGGAAAGGTTTGTATAATGAAGCACTCCGTTACTTAGAAAAGGCTGCAAAGCTGACCCCTGAAGACCCAACTATTAATGAACATCTTGGCGACGTCTACTTTAAAAAGAAAGACTTCAAGAAGGCCCTCGAATATTACAAAAAGGCCCTTTCGCTGAAACATCCCGAAGAAAAGAAGATAAAACAAAAAATAATTGAGGTTGAACTGCTTCTTAAAGGAAAAAATTGAATCTCAATAAACAAATTCCCCTGGGTGCAATCTTTCTTTTGCTTTTTGCTTCTTTTTTTTTCCAATGCTGCGCCCCTGTCTCCGTTCAGCAACCATCTCGCCCTTTTGACCACAAAAAAATCACCGATCTTATTTCCATGAGCCGGGAACAGGAAAGTCGGGTCCACGCACTCTTCTCTTCAGGTCGCATAACGATCAAAGGGCGCGGTTCGGAACCCGAACTGAATATTCTAATCGCTGGTGTTAGGGATTCAGGTAAAATCAAAATTGAAATCACACATCCCTGGGGTCGCCCACTTCTTCATATCCTCCTCAATGAAAAGAGATTCCAAATCCTTTCCTTCAGCGAGAAGAGATATTATTCCGGGTACCTTGGGCCTTTTGATCCATCGGGGTTTTTCCCGGGCATGTTAGACCCCGATCAGATATGGACCTTTGTAAGGGGATATCCTGTTATACGGAAACATAATCGCGCTGTTTCCTTGAAAGAAAATCAGGCCACACTTCTAAACACAAATGGGGAATTTGTGCAGGTCATTGATTTTCATCCGCAAAGCAGTACCCCATGTTCGATGTTTTTTCCCGGGCAGGACATAAAAATTACGTTTTCAAACTTTCAAAATGAGGATGGCATTTATTATGCACGGAAAGTAGGGTTAAACGATCCTCGAACTGGCAGTCAACTGACATTTGACCTGAAACAGGTGGTTTTCAATAAGGCTATACCGAAAGAAATCTTCCAACTTGAAAAACCAGCGGGCTTTGAAACCATGTTACCCCAGGGCACCGAGGAGAGGTAACTCACTCCTGATACCTTGCGGCATCCTTGACACAACATAAATCGTTCCCTATAGTGCCAACATTTCGTAGGCGTTCACAAGTTCAGGGGTCACCGTTTAAACTCACGAATCAACAGCGCAGGTTTTTGGTGAACCCGTGAACGGTTACCATCTTTCACGAAAGCAGATACTATGGAGTTTATAAACAAGGTCTTTAATCACCCCGGACTACGAAAAGCACTGGTAAAAAGCAGGGTTTTTCTGGTGATTGTGTTTCTTATTCTCATATTGATTTACGGCCGACTGGAGCTGTATTTTCTTGCCTTTGCTGTTTCTATTTCCGGGGAATTGATCCAAATATGGTCATCAGGCAGCCTGGAAAAGAACAAGTTACTTACTGTGAGAGGCCCCTATAGCCTGGTCAGGAATCCAATGTATTTAGGAAGGTTCCTGGTTGTTTTAGGTGGTATGTTTTTATTAGGTAATATTTATTTTGTTTTAGCCTATGTGGTGATATACTATTTTTATATGGCTAACCGTGTAAAAAGGGAAGAGAAGCATCTGGGAAAGATTTTTGGAGAACCCTACAGAATATATTGCAGTGAGGTGAATAGATTTATTCCGAATTTCAGGGTTTATGAAAAAGGGGAGTTGGTCTTTTTCCGATTCAATATCTTATTTCACAATAATGAACACTTCAATTTTTTGGCTGTGATAGGCTTTTATATTATCTTCTATGTTTGTAACCCAATGATAAATTCGTTTCTTTGAACAGTCTTAGCTTATAATAGAACGATTATAACGCAGGTATTTATTTACAGGATTATTATAATAAGGTCTTGTTTATGACTTAAAAATAGATTCCTGTTTATCCTGTTATCCTGTCTAAAAAAGAGATACTTGAAAAGTAATTAACGATTTGCCGGAGTAATGACCAATTGAGGGTGCTGACAAGATATTTCTGCAAAGAGTTTTTCAAGCTTCTATCGCTGGTCCTGACTATCTCTCTGTCCATATATCTGATAATAGAATTTGTCCAAAAGCTATATGATTTCCTGGATGTGCACGTACCGATGAGGGTGATGTTTTTATTCCTCCTTTACAAAACCCCCTTCATAATAACTCAGATGCTACCTGTGTCCACATTGATCGCGATTATTGTCATGTTCTCCCTCATGAAAAAGAACAACGAGATCACAGCAATGAAAGCGTGTGGAATAAATATCTTCGAGATCTCAAAGCCGGTTGTTTTTGTTTCCATACTTGTTGCAGCCATCATGTTTCTGTTTTCCGAGCTAATTGTCCCATATGCCAGTTCCAGGAGTAATGAGATATGGAATGTAGAAGTGAAGAAAAAGGACCCGACACGGTTTTATGGACATGATCATATTTGGTACAGGGGAACTGATGCCTTCTATCTGATCAGGCACTTTGACAGCAAGAGGAATGTGATGGCTGATCTCAGTTTGTATTTCTTTGACAAATCGTTTCAGTTAATCAAAAGAATAGATGCACGCAAAGGAACCTGGACCGGGCATAATTGGAAAATACAGGAAGGCATTGTGCAGGAGGCAAAAGACGAAGGTGGATACAGCCTCATGAAATTTGACGAAATTCAAATAGAACTCCCGGAAGGGCCTGAGGTTTTTGTAAGACCTGTCAGAAAGCCAGAGGAGATGAGTTATTGGCAACTGAAGCGATATGCTGAAAGGGTTCGGCTTGAAGGCTATGATGATACTGAATACCTGGTTGATATGAATATTAAATTAGCGCTCCCTTTGGTTAATCTTTTAATGGTATTGATAGGGATTCCGGTTGCCCTTGGGATAAAGAGAGGTGGGACTCCACTCGCCGTATCCCTTGGCGTAGGGCTCTGTTTCCTCTATTTGATCAATCTTGGTTTTTTACGGTCGTTAGGCCTTTCAGGGATGTTGCCACCAGTTCTTGCGGCCTGGTCAGCCAATGTGATTTTTTTCTTTTTAGGTATCTATCTGATGATGCGTCTAAAGGCATAGTTAGAATTGCTGGAGATTTCTAAATCGTATGAGAAAAAAGTCTAACAAATGGTATCGTGTTGTTTATTTTCTGGGAATATTTGGCTCTTATCTTTTTCGAATTTTCCCCTTAAAGACATGGTTGTTTCTGGGGAGGTGTTTCGGTCTTCTTTTTTATTTCCTGGCTTTTCAGCAAAGAAGGATTGCATTGAGAAATCTAAGATTTGTCTTTGGAAAGGAAAAGAATGAAGATGAAATAGTCTCTCTGGCCAGAAAGAATTTTCAGCAATTTGGTATGATTGCATGTGAATGGGCACGGTTGAAATATATCACTAAGGAAGAATTGCAAAGGCTTGTTGACATCGAAGGGAAGGAACATCTGCTTGCCGCCAGGAAAAAAAGTCCGTCTGTCATTCTTTTGGGTGCCCATTTTGGGAATTGGGAATATGCCCATCTTCTCTATGCAAGTACAATAAACCGTCTCAACTTTATAGTCCGAGCAATAGACATACCGTTTATTGAAAAAGAAAGAGTCGCATTCAATGAAAATTTTGGAGTGGGGATACTGTATCAAAAGAATGGACTTCGACCGGCAATTAGAAAACTAAAAAAGGGGGAAGATCTGGTTCTCTTTGCTGATCGACAGGCAGGTTCAAAAGAGGGAATCACATGCCAGTTTTTTGGCAAGGAGACATCGACCCTCACACTGGTCCCTGCGTTAGCTCAAAGATTTCATGTTCCCATAGTTCCCATGTTCATAATCCGCTCAAAAGATATGGTGCATCATCGCATTGTTTTTTCCCCTGAACTCAAGATTGAACCCAGCGACAAGGAGGAAAGCATTCGTGAAGGAACGCAAAGACAAAGTGATATTATTGAAAAGGTAATCAGAGAATACCCCGATCACTGGGTGTGGCTCCACAAGCGATGGAAAGCGCACCATCGATATCTTTACGCAGAATCCCTGGCAAAAAGAAAACGTCGCAGGGAAAAAAGGAAGGCGCGACATTGTGCAAATATGTGATCTGTTACTCAAACTCTTCAGATTCCTCCGAGGGATGGAATAGAAAAAGCGTTTCATCCCTTATCTTTTCAGGTGCCTCGCGGAGAAGATACTCCTCAGTATCCCTTCGGAAAATCTTTGCCCGCTTTTCAAGATCATTGAGCTTATCAGCTACCCCCGTCTGAAGTAGCATTGCCTTAACATCTCTGAAGAGATCCTCACTGCCGTGCAGCAGCGTACCTTCATGGAGGATCTTACAGGCAACCATATGTTTGAATGTTTCGAACCTGATCTGCTCCTTAACCAGCACAACTTTCTTTACAATATAGTCGACCTCTTCTTTAACGTGGGGAGAAATTAGAAGCCTGTATTTTTCCTGGTAGATAGCGTCGTCCAGTCTTTTCATCAGGTCATCAGGGGTTTGATCGTCGGCGATAACAACCAGATCTATATCCGAGCCTTTGACAAGTTTCCCTGTACTTCTCTCCGGACGCGGTACATCGTGAGCCATGTTATAGACAATGTCCCCGGCAATAATGAAACAGAGCCGGTGTTCAAGAAGAAAAAGGCTTTCGATCTGGCCTGTAAGGCCGGAAACGACATGGTAGGCCAGTTTTAGTTTAGCCCTGCTGACCGCTTCAATGTGGGAGGTCAATTCCATGACCCTGCTTTCAAGTGGATTTGGGTCCCCGGAAATGCCTACGACAGAGTAAGTCAAAAATTCCCGCCAGATTGATGGAGACAGCCTTGCAAATCCTTCCACCCGGCGGTCCAGCCGTAAGTACCGTGTACCCACGGTTCGGATTGCCAGGTTTTTGGACCCTTTGCATATCTGCCACAGGATGATCCCATCGCCACCAAAAGTTTCCCATATCTCTGACCCCGTCAAGGGTCCTTTATGTTCTATGAGTTTAATAATCTCTTTTTCCATTCAGATATTCTTACTGCCTTCCGAATTCCGAATTGTCATTTTTCGACGTTGTCTGGCGAGTTCTCGCTTATCGACCACTTCATCCGACTCATCGATGATCTCCCTACCAAGGATTTCCTCCAGGATATCTTCCAGCGTGATCAGACCTGCAAGTCCTCCATATTCATCAAGAACCACAAAGAGGTGCTGCCTTAAATCCAGAAACTCCATCAACACCCTGTTTAATATGGCCGTTTCAACCACAAAATGAACGGGTCGCATGAGTTCCGTAAGGCGCATATCTACCTCGCCTTCCGCAAGTGCCATGGAAAGTTCTTTTGTGAGTACAATACCCACCACATCCTCTGTATCCTGATCGTAAACAGGAAACCGGCTGTGTTCCCATTTTTTTGGTATTTTGATGGCTTCCTGCAGTGAAAGATGTTCGCTCAGCGAAAAGACCACGGTTCTGGGTGTCATGACATTTTTGACTTTCTTATCTTGGAGGGTCAGAATATTCTCAATGGCCTGTTCCTGATACGGCTTGATGCCACCTGTCCTAAGGCTCATTTCGGCCATGATTCTAATCTCTTTGGCGGTTACCGATTCTTTGGTTTTACCCCTGTAAACCAGTTGCGTGATCAGTCCGCTTAACCAAATGGCCGGCGTCATAAGCCAGACAAGCAATTTCAATGGATAGGCAACAAAAGGTGCCAGTTCCCTTCCATAGACCACTCCTGCTGTCTTGGGGATGATCTCGGAAAAGACCAAAATTACCAGGATGAAGAACACGGAAAAATACACAAGCCACTCATGTCCGAAAACCGCAGTTGCCGCTGCACCTGCAAAAGCGGCCCCTGCGGTGTTGGCGACGGTATTCAGTGACAGTATGGCTGCTATGGGTCGGTCTACATTCTCCCGCATTTGCTTAAAGATTTTCCCTCCCGGTTTTCCTGCCTTGGCCATTACCTCAATATGCCTTCTGGGTAGAGCGTATAGAACCGCCTCAAAAAGCGAGCATCCGGCGGATATGAAAACGGCAAAACTTACTGCGAGAATTAGTTCTAACATCTTTTATCAAGCCTCCTCGGTAACATCTCAAAAAGTTCGGGCATTCCGCCCGCTTCCCCCTTTGGCAAAGGGGGATTGAGGCCCGCCCTCCAGCCAAGCGGAGCGAGGCGGACGGGGAGATTTTTCTAATTCAGCCCGGATTTATTGAGAACTTACCATTCTTAATTACATCCGGTTTGTTGATATTAAAAAAGGACTCCAATTGCGGATCAAAGCGTCGAATTTCGTTTTCATCAACGTAGCGGACCGATACCTTGGGGAACAATCGGAAAATCTGGTATTGGCTGGAATCAATCAAGCGTTTTATTGGCGGAAGGCAACGCTTGCCATAGAGCGCATGCAGTGCCTCGGTACCCGCCTGTGTCCTGGGAACCACCGCATCAAAATCGTACCGGACCTCCACCATATAATGAATCAGCTCCCGGTTAAGATGAGGCATATCACAGGCCACAAAAAAGCCTGCTTGATTTCTGATAGTCATCAACGCCGTAAAGATCCCGCCTAAGGGTCCCAGGCCCTTAATGAGATCTTCATGCATCGGGAGTTTAAGGTAGGAGTATTCATCCGGGGTATTGGTGATGAGGATCAGATGTCTAAATAGAGACCCCATAACATTGATAGTTCTTTCAATCAATGGAATGCCGTCAATTTTCACCAGGGCCTTGTTCCTGCCATAGCGGAGGCTCTTGCCGCCCGCAAGGATAACCCCTGTAACATCTTTAATCTTCTTCATATCACCCTACTCCCCTTCGAATCCTGCAATACGACGGGCATGGCTATAGATCCTGTTGGAATGCTGGGCCATGTCAATTAAGGTGATATTATAAAACTTGGCTGCCTCAACTGCGCTGGAGGTGGGCCTGGACATGGCCACAAAGACAGGGAACCCGATTCTTGTGGTTTTAAGAATCATTTCCAGGCTGGCCCGACCGCTCGAAACCAATATCTTGTCATCGCTGGAAACTCCATTGATCAGGGTCAATCCAATGACCTTGTCCAGCGCGTTATGACGTCCCATGTCTTCACAGTGAAAAACGGTTTTACCGGCGGAATCAAAAAGTATAGCAGCATGAGCCCCACCTGTTTCCCTGTATAGTGGTTGAAGCATTTCAAGCTTAGCGGGAAGTTCTTTTAAGATTTCCATAGAAAATCGGTGTCGGCTTTTCACTCGATTCAATCCTCGACTTAAATCATAGTAGTTTTCCTTTCCACAAATGCCGCAGCTTGAATAGGAAATCCTCTTTGACGACTTATTAGATAAGAGGTCTGAATTTTGCGAAGAAATCGAAACTTTAGCCTCAATAACCTGGCCACCATCCTCCTTTTGGGCCTGAGAAATAATGCATTCTTCAATTTCAGAGATATCGCTGACGAGACCATCAGTGAAAATAAAACCGATTACCAGCTCTCTCGTCATTTCAGGTGTGAACATGATGAGAATATGTTTTTCGCGATTAATGACAATTTCAAGGGGAGACTCGACGAGAAGGTTGCTGGTTTGTGGCAAAAAAGTGTCTTTTGAATAGGTAAAAGTCCTGAAAGCCTTTGAGAGTTCATTGGGTGGCATAGTTAAGGATATAGTTGAGGATATTTTTACTTGTATCGTTTGATTGTTAGGATATTTGCAAAGCTAAACTTTTACAAGGTTTGTAACCGTTCATAGGTTCATCAACTATGTCAAGAAATATGAAGAGGCCAAAGCGACCAACCGTGAACCCAGAACCTGAGTTACAATTTTTATATTAATGATACAATAACAAAAACCGAACGTCACGAAAAAACCTGTTGAACACGGCAGAACGGTCAGATGCCATTGCCGGGCCATGGCGGCATTTTCACCCCTGCCCGCCCTCTTTAAGGAGGAGGGTATTTATTGTAATGAATTCAATGCGTTAATTCCATATCATAAGTGAGAGAAGGACAGGGTGAGGGGGAAAGCATGCGTCACCGCTCAAAATGCGACCATTTAGTTGACATTATTCCATAAAATGATATGGTTGAAAAAAATTCGATCAGGCTGTAGAGTTTAGAAAGGAGTATTTTGAGTAGAAAAGATCTAATACAATTGGAGGGTGTGGTCAAAAAGGTGCTTGGTGGAGGCAACATGAGCATTGAATGTGAAAATGACATCACTGTACGGGGTGTACTTTCCGGGAGAATGAAGAAACACCGTATTAAGGTCATGGTTGGGGACCGCGTCCAGGTCAGCGTTTCACCTTATGACACATCCCATGGACTCATAACCTACCGCTTCTAAAACCCTTCTTCCTGTTTTTTCTTTACATGGAAAAATGAAGGCCAATAAAAACCCCAGAATAAGAAGGGATCTGGAATTTTTTCCGATTCGCCAGGGTAATAGCCAGTTCGTCCTTGTCAGAGACCAGCTTGGCCTGGTTGAAGAAGGCAAGGCCGTGCCCTGGCCACTTTACGAGTTTATGACCCTTCTGGACGGAACCAATACCATCCGGGATATTCAGATGGCCCTTATAAGGCAAAAGGGTGGTGTCCTGGTTGGGACGGACGAGGTGGAAGCCCTGCTGGCCCATCTGGATGAATCATTTCTCCTTGATACGAAAAAATATGAACACGCCAGGGAGAATATTGTGGCCCAGTTTGCTGCAAAACCCGCCAGGCCATGTTCCCATTCCGGACGCTCATATCCTGATAAACCCGCGGACCTGAAAAGCAGGCTGGATGAGATCCTTAAGGCCCAAGCCCCTGCCCCAAAACCGGAGGCAAGGGTGGTTGCCCTGGTTGCACCTCACATTGATCTTTCAGTGGGCTCACGGGTTTACGCAAGCGGCTATCAGTGGCTTAAATACACGTCACCATCAAGGGTTGTTGTGCTGGGCGTAGGCCATCAGATGATGGGCGATCTGTTCTGTCTGACGGAAAAGGATTTCGAAACCCCACTCGGTGTGGTCAAAAACGACAGAAACATGGTCAAAGAATTGTGGGATGCCGGGCGGGCAATCATTTCTAAAAATGACTTTGGCCACAGGGCCGAACACTCCGTGGAATTTCAGGTGATCTTCTTACAGCATCTCCTGCCGGAGGATTCGTTCACAATCATCCCTATTCTGTGCGGCCCGTTAATGCCATCTCTATCCGGTTACAGTCGATCTGCCTACATGGAAACTGCCGGGCCTTTTCTAAAAGCTCTTTCAGGCATTTTAAGCCATGGAGACGATGAAACCCTGGTTGTGGCAGGTGTTGATTTCTCACACATCGGGCCCAAATTCGGCCACGACATGCCTGCCACTCACCTCCAGAGCCAATCTGAAATGCACGATCAAAACCTTTTAAAGGCGTTTTCAAATATGCAGACAGACGTGTTCTGGGAAGAATCCGTAAGGGTCAAGGACCAATTCAACGTGTGTGGTTTTTCCGCCATGGCTTGTCTCATGGAGATATTACCACCGTCCAGGGGGCAGGTCCTCGGTTATGAGGTGTGGCATGAACAGCCCACAAGATCTGCTGTGAGTTTTGCAGCAGTGGGTTTCACCGCCCCTTAGACTAATGATTTCCATAATCATACCTACATTTAATGAAGCTGATAACATCAAGCTTATCGTGCCAAGACTCTCCAAGGTACTTAATGATGAAGGTATTGGCAGTGAGATAATCGTCGTAGATGATAATTCGCCGGACGGTACAGCAGATATCGTTATGGAATTAGCTGAAAGGTATCCTGTTAAGGTACATATTCGTAAAAACGATAAAGGCTTATCAAAAGCAGTAGTTAAAAATTTGAGGAATCCCACAATTCCTCAATCCCTCAATTTGCAATTCCGGTTTGTCCGGGTTAAGATATGAAAGGAGTAATTGAAATGAAAAATTCAAGAGTGCTTATTATCGCTGCCGATCAACCTCTCGATTACGACACCCACTTTAAAAACAGGTTGAAAAATTTAATGAGCAGGGCCGCAAGACATGCTTCCCGATTTAATGACCTTAATCTTCCGGAAATTCAAGCGGCTGTAAATAATAATATCTCCAAACTCCAACTGCGCATGAACGACAAATACATGGGCCTGTTGGACTTGATGAATTACACAAAAAACGGCCGCCAATTGCCTGGACTGACCCCGAAGAATTTCGATAAATTTTTGACCCATTCAGATATGATTACCCTCAACGGCATTTATCTCTACCATTACCTGCGGAGTAAAGGATTTGAGCCGGAAATAATACAGAATTTCTCGCTGGCCGATTGGCCCGACCTTTTGCGAAAAAAACCCCTGGCAGTCTGCATATCGTCCAACTTTATCTATCTGGATGAGATCGGCGATATGGCTGTTAAGATAAAGGGCTTCGAGCCGCAAATTCCGGTGATCGCCGGCGGGATGCTGGTTAAAAAGGTCTTAAATGCCGGCCCGAACCTTTTTCCGGAGACAATGAACTGGCTGGCTACCTTTCAAGACAAGGTGGATATCTTTGTGATAGAGTTTCAGGGTGAACAGACATTAGTCAATGTTCTTTCCGCTTTGAGAAATGAGGCCGATCTGGCCGATGTGCCCAACCTTGCATTCTTTGACGGCAACAAAGAAATGGTTTTTACCCACCGGGAGCAGGAATACCTGGAAATGGACCACACAACTATCGACTGGAGTAAAATCCCCAGAGCATACCTGCGTAAAACCTTACCCGTGACCAGTAGCCGGGGGTGCATTTTCCGTTGCCGTTTCTGCACTTGCTGGCGGTTGTGCCCGGAGGTTCATTACAAGTCATTGCCGGTTTTACGAAATGAACTGCGCCTGATTCACAACCTGGGGTTTGTCAAGCATATCCGCTTTACCGATGATAACTTGACCGGCAACCGCAAGCGCATGGAATCCATTCTGGAAATGATGATAGGGGAGAATTTTGATTTTACATGGTCAACCTATGCACGGGCCAGTGCACTGACGCCCAAAATGGTTAAACTTATGAAACGCGCAGGTTGTGAATTCGTCAATATGGGTATCGAATCTGGAAGCCAGACGATACTCAATAACATGGACAAGCATCTCAAGAGGGATCGGGTAATTGAGGCCATTAAAAGGTTGAATGATCATGGAATATACGGTGAAGGCGGCTTTATATTAGGATATCCGGGAGAAACCCCGGGTACTTTTACAGAGACGGTGGATTTGATCAACTCAAGCAAACTTCCCTTTTACCAGCCGAACCTGTTTTACTACTCAAAGGACATGCTGGTCAACGAAGACAAGGATAAATTCGGCCTGTCCGGCCTCGGCCTGTCGTGGCGACATAACACTATGGATTCTGCCGAGGCCAGCCGACTCATGGTCGATATGATTCAAATAATCGAACACGGGTTCAATGAACCTCAAGTCAGTGTGTGGGAAACCTTCAGACTGCTGCGGGGCGAAGGTTACAGGCCTGAAGAGATCTACGAGCTTTTGAAGTTAAAGCGATCCTTAAAACTGACGCTGGAAGCATCTTCGCCGCGCCAAGGGTTCTCTGCCCAGGTAGACGAAATTTTAAAGCGGATCGAGGCCATTGTGAAAGGTGGCAGTCGCGGTAGGTCCTCCGAGATCCCTACGCCTACTTCTCTTCATACTTCCCCTTGAAACCATAGTACCGGAAAACGCTCAACGCGTGCGCTATCTGTCCCTTGCGAAATACCTCGATTTTAACAGGTTCAGGATCCATTTCCTGAAACAGGGGCATGTAGCGCTTAGACCTCTCG
>JAKLQB010000471.1 GCA_022013615.1 Desulfobacterales bacterium
GGGAATCAATGATGTAACAGTTCTCCTGGGCATTGGCCCCTTTTCCTAACCAGGCATTTTCCAAAAATGCCCTTTGTGCCACAAGCACATTTTCACCGATCCGGGTTTTTCCCTTGACAACAGCATAGCGACTAAGGGCTGCCCCGCTGGCAACAGATCCATAAGGCTCAAGATCGACCACTTGGAAGATCCTTTGAAAATCTCCTTTGCGGCTCTCAACAAAATCAATAAAGAGTCCCCGGGGCGATTTACCCGTCTCAAAACGGATGTATTTGTCTAAAACTTTCTCAGAGAATTGATAACTGAAGTCAAATGCGTTTTCACTTTGGATCCATATTTTTCCGGGTTCTATCATCTGATGAAAGAGTTCCCCTACCTGCAGATATGAGAATGTTCCAATGACACAGTCATGGAGCGTGGTGAGGTCCACTTTGCTGAATGGCCCAAGGAAGCATCCCTCAACCGGGGAACCATGAATATTGGCAAAATGGGTGGATACCGTATTGCGGATAAAGAATTCTTCCGGGTTCTCCGGATCATGGGAAAAGTTATGAACCAGGGTTTTTATGAGGTAACTATCTTGAATGTGGATGGCTTCATCTTCATGAAGGGAAATATCCCAATCCTGAAATTTAAACGTGTCCCCTTTACGCCTCAGTTCGTCCCCACGAACGTCGCTTTTGTAAAGGATGGAGTGATCAACACTACATTTGCCCAGAAAATAGCTCCCTGCCAGGCTGGAATGGCTGAAATGAAAATGGAGAGGGTGGTAGGGTGTGAGTCCGTAAAAGGCGTAGAATTTACTGAATTGTATTAATGGAATGATCTTTTGAACATACGGGTCCACATCAAATGCGAATTCCCGCAGATTTATGTTCACCCGGCTGATAATTCGCTCAATGAGTCTTTCAAGCTGTTTCATTCCACCTTCCTTAGCCTCCCGTTATCACGGGCATGCCCATCAAGGGCCAGAGGACATAAACAGCAAATCCTGTCACAATCATTAGAAGAATACTCGCCGGTATTCCATAGAGGAAAAATTCGCCGGTGGAAAACTGCCTCGAATCATAGGCGATGGCATTGGGTGCTGCACCCACGATCAAGAGAAAAGGCATTCCTGCTGTTACCAGGGAGGCGAAGAGAATAACCTCAGGCGCTACCCCCAGATATGGGGCTATAACCAGGGCCACAGGCAGAGAAATGGCAATGGCAGCCACGTTCATAATGAAATTGGTCATCATCATGACGAAGAAGGCAATTCCCATGACAAATACAAACCAGGTGGATTCCTTGAACATAACAAGCCAGTTTACGGCCATCCACTTGGCTGCCCCGGTTTCCCACAGGCAGAAGCCAATACTCATAGCCCCTGCAAACAGGAGAATGATATTCCAGGGGATTTCCTCGAGATCATTAAGATCCAGGATGCCGGTGATGAAAAAAAGGATTGTGGAGATCAAGATAATGGCTGTTTTGTCAATAGGTTGAAGCGCCGGGATGAAAGAGCGCAGAGACATGGCAATAATACACCCGAAGACAATGACTGCGGCAGTTATCTCTTTTCGCGTGAGCGGGCCCAGTTCGGCACTGAGTTGCCTGGCCTTTTCTCTCAGGCCGGGGATAACTTTCTTCTCAGGCTTGAGAAAAACCATGAAGAATCCCCACAGGAGTAAGGTCATAATCCACCCTATGGGGAACATGTAATAGGTTAGCTGAAAAAATGATATGTTTTGGCCCACAATGTCATTGTAGAAGCCAATCGCTACGGCACCACGCGCGGCTCCCAGAAGGGTCACGATGCTGCCGGCCCCTGCTACATAGGCCATGCCCATGAAGAGTCCTTTTCCGAATTTAGTTTGTTTATCACCTTCTCCATAGAGCGCGTAAATGGAGAGAAGTAGAGGGTAAATGGTTGCTGCCACGGCAGTATGGGCCATGATATGAGCGAGGGCTGAGGTCACAAGAAAGCAGCCCAGGTATATCATGCTTGTTTTTTCCCCGACGATCACCAGCATCTTGTAGGCCAGGCGCTTTGTGAGCCCTGTCTTGGTAAAGACCAGTCCGATTACAATGGATGCAAAAATGAACATGACCGAAGGGTCCATAAAATCCTTAAAGGCCTCCTTGGCCGGACGAATCAGATACAGGGCCTGGAGCACACCGATGGCCAGGCTGGTTACTCCGATGGGGACCACTTCAAAGACCCACCAGGTCCCTGCCAACAGGAATATTGCCAGTGCCCCTTTTCCTTCCCTGGTTAACGTAAAATGCTGTCCCATGGGGTCGACAGCATCGGACCATTGGGGGGCATAGTAGACCAGCGCAAAAAGCAGGATGCCCAAGGAAAGAAAAAAGATGCGTTTCCACTCGATTGTCCTATTTATTGTTCCGCCTCCAAAGTCATCTACCATAAAACCTTCTCCTGTTGCTTTAACTAATGTGTCGAAAATTCTTTACCGCGATGGCGGTAAAATTATGAGCCAATATTGACGGCCATGTAAAAAGTCCTTTTTACATGGATTGAGGAATTCAGGAATTTAGGGATTGTGAATTATTATAA